>JACPCT010000155.1 GCA_016184445.1 Candidatus Tectimicrobiota bacterium
AGAGCCCGCCCCCGCCGCCTCAGAAGGCAGTTCCGGGGCGCCGGGCAAGCAAGCGGGAGAGGGGGAGGGGACGGCCGCCGCCTCCGCTGCCGAGGACGAGGAAACCGTCCCGAGCCAGGTGGAGGCGGTCTTATTCCTCTCCCAGCTGGTCGTGTCGGCGGTGTATGGGCCGCCTCAGTTGACGGGCGGGACTCCGGCGGAGCCGGGGGATGAAAACGGCCTGAAGCTAGGCGCTCCCGCTCTCATCGCGGAGCAGATCCCGTCCGATCCCAACCTGACGCTTCTTGCCGCGGATCTGGGGCTTCCGCGGGAGGATTGGGAGGATTGGACGGGCGGCCAAGCCCCCACCACGCCGCAGGCAGTGGAGGAGACCCTAGGGCTGGCGTTGGCGGGCGCCGTTTTCACCGAGGAGGGTGAGGAGACGGCTCTCGTCACCATCCAGGCGGACACGGCGGATGAGGCTCCGGAGGCGGCTCCGCAGCTCGTGGCGCTCGCGGGGGAGGATCTTTCCGCCCTCGCGGAGGAGGGTGACCTCCCGCCCGGCGCCGCTCCTCTTCTGGATGACGGTTCTCTCCCCGGGGAGGGCGTGAGGGCCGTGCCGGCCCGGGCCGCCCGGGCGATCTTCACCGAAACCTCCCCCGAGGAGGCAGCCGGGGAAACCGCGGTGCAGCCCACCCCGGCCCCGGTGAACGATGGGGAGGAGCTGACCCGGGGCGCAAGGCAGGTGGACTGGAGCCGGTGGACGGACGCTGAGGGCGAGGACGCGCCGCGGCAGGCCGTCCAAACGCCCGCTCCCGCCGCTCCGGCCACCGCGTTCGCCGGAGAGGGCGATTCCGGCCAGCCGGCGGAGGGGGACGGGCCGGGCGGCAACCACCTCGCGGGCAAGCAGACGGTCCCTGGGCAGGCGGCCTCCGACGCGCAGTCCCAGTCCAAGGCCGCCCCGGCCGGCGCTCCCGCGAGCCAGGCGATGGACCACTTGGTGCGGGCCGAGGTCCACCGCCAGGTGATGGAGGCCGCCCTCTCCCGCATGAGCATCGCCGTGCGGGAGGGTGTGGCCCAGGCGCGGATCCAGTTGGATCCGCCCTCGCTCGGCCGCATGCACATGGAGCTCCGCATGCAGGACGGGGCCATGAACGCGAAGGTCACGGTCGAGACGTCCTTGGCCAGGGACACCGTGATGTCGGGCCTGCGGGAGCTGAAGGAGTCGCTTCTGCGGCAGGGCGTGTCGCTGGAGAGCTTTTCCGTGGACGTGCGCGCCAACCTGAACGCCGGAAGCTTTGGCCAGGACCGGGCGGCCAACCAGGGGGACGGGGCCTTCTACCTCGAGGCGGTGCCCGAGGACGAGACCGCGGCCCAAGCCTCGGATCGCCCAATCCTCGCATCGTCGTCCCTCTCGGGCGACGGCTCAATCAACATCTTCGCCTAGCGGGAGAGCGTCATGGCGGGCACTGCGGCTGTCTCGGGCTCCACCGTCTCGCTGACCGACAACACGGGCATCAGCCCGGCCGCGACCAAGAACGCCGCCGAGGAGCAGAAGGCGCAGTTCCTCACCCTGCTGGTGACCCAGCTCCGGTACCAGGACCCCCTGAACCCCATGCAGGGCACCGAGTTCACGCAGCAGCTCGCCATGTTCTCCTCCCTCGAGCAGCTCATCAACATCAACAAGTCGCTCGGGAAGCTCGGAGGCATGGAGACGGCCTTCGCCCAGGGCCAGGCGGTCGGCATGCTGGGCAAGCAGGTCCTGGCCGAGGGCAACACGGTGACCGTCTCGGGCGGGACGGCCTCGAACCTGGCCTTCTCCCTCGATCAGGCCTCCACCGATACGATGGTCAACGTCTTCGGCCCGGACGGGGCGCTCGTCGGCGTCTTCGACGCGGGCAACCGGGGCGCGGGGCTGCACACCATCGCCTTCCCCGCCGTCGATCAGCAGGGCAATCCCATGCAGGACGGGACCTACACCTTCTCGGTCCTCGCGTTCGCCACCGACGGCAAGCCGATCCAGGCAAAGACCTTCTCGAGCGGCATCGTCCAGGGCGTCAAGTTCGCGCAGGACGGCACGCTGCTCACCGTGGGGACGAAGGACATCCCCCTCTCCAGCGTGGTCCAGATCACCGAGCCCCAGGCGCCCGCGCCCGGCGGATCGGCCGCCAGTGGCGGCTCCACCACCGGCGGCGGCTCGGGCGGCTGATACGGGAGGCTCTCATGAACACACTTCTCGCGCTCGCGGCCATCCAGTCGGTGGGTTCGCTCGTCTCGAGCCTCACGGCCCCGCCCGCGCCCCCGATGCCGCCCGCGGGCAAGCTCCGGGGGACGGCCGGCGTCCTGACCGCCGCGCCCAAGCGCAAGGACGGCTTCGAGAGCCTTCTGCGGTCCGAGCTGTCGGCGCGGAAGGAGAAGAACATGCCCGTCCAGTTCTCCCCCGGCGCCGCCCAGAAGGTGGCGCAGATGGGAGCGCGGCTGGACGAGGCCCAGCTGGGCCGGCTCGCCCGCGCGGCGGATGAGGCCGCGCTCCAGGGCGGGCAGCGGGCGCTCGTGCTCATGGACGGGATGGCCTACGTCGTGGATCTGCGGGATCGCACCGTGGTGAATGTGGAGAACCGGAACCGCCTGGCCAGCCTCGGCGACCTGAGGGTTGATGCCGTGGTGGAGGCGAAATCCTAGACACCCCCCCGGCCCCCGGGGAGGGACAAGGAGGAACAGAAATGGGCGTCTTGGGTGCCCTCTTTGCAGGCGTCAGCGGGCTGGACGTTTACTCGCAGGCGATCGAAGTCATCGGCAACAACATCGCGAACGCCAACTCGCCCGGCTTCAAGGGCAGCCGGGCCGAGTTCGCCGACATCCTGGCGCGGAGCCTCACCGGCTCGGCCGGCGGCAACCAGATCGGCCGGGGCGTGCAGATGGCCGGCGTCACCCAGCTGTTCAGCCAGGGCTCCTTCGAGACCACGGCGAGCGGCACCGACCTCGCGATCGACGGCCGGGGCTTCTTCATCGTCAGCAACCCGGACGGCATCTTCTACACCCGGGCGGGCCTCTTCAGCATCGACTCGGAGGGCTTCCTGGTGAACGGCAAGGGCGACAAGGTGCAGGGCGTGTCCCTGGACGCCTCGGGCAACCCGAGCGGCACCCTCCAAAACCTGAACCTGACGGTCACCAACAACCCGCCCAAGGCCACGACCAAGGCGAACTTCGTGGCCAACCTCGACGCGCGGGCGGGCGCCCTCGGCTCCTCCGGGACGGCCACCGGCGGCAGCGGGGTGGACTCGCGCTTCCAGTTCCTCACGGGCACGAACGACGTCATCGAATGGAACGACGGCGTGGCGGACCGGACGGCGAGCCTCACCACGAACGGCGGCCTGGTCAGCGGGGCGCAGTTCGACGCGACGGCCGTCGCCGCCGCCATCAAGGCCGCCCTCGAAGCGACCAACGCCGGGGCGGCCGCGGCCGACACCTACACGGTCGCCTACAGCACCACCACCAAGAAGTTCACCATCACGAACAACACGGGCAACTCCGGGACTATCACCCTGAGGCACTCGGCCGCGACCAGCACCGCCTCGGACGACCTGGGTTTCTCGGCCACATCGAACGACACCGCCGCGGTCGGCTCTTCGGCCGTCAGCGACAACCAGGTGCAGTTCAACGT
>JACPCT010000156.1 GCA_016184445.1 Candidatus Tectimicrobiota bacterium
AGGTCCACATGGACCACGCGGGCCGGGGCGGAAGGAGCCTCCGCTTTGGGAAGGGCCGGCTGGGGCGCTTGCTTCCGGTTCGCCTCGTTGAGCTTGCGCCAGACGTGCTCGGCGGCCTCGACCTGGAGGCCTTCCGCCAGGGTCTTGGCCAGCAGGGTCGCCATGTCCTCGCCCTGGATGAGCGAGAGAAGCCCCTCGTCCGAGAACCTTCCCTCGATGGCGAGGGAGGCTTCCATCTTTGAGCCCATGAGCTGGAGGGCACGCTCCTGCATGGTGCCCCGGTAGCAGAGGTAAAAGATTTTCACAGGCTGTCCCTGGCCGATGCGCCAGGAGCGGCGCGAGGCCTGGCGGAGGGTGAAGACGGAGTAGCCGGTCTGGTGGAAGACGAGCGTCGGGAAGTCCAGGAGGTCCAAGCCCGTCTCGACGAGCCGGGGGTTCGCGATGATGACCTGGATTCCCTCCTCCACTTTCGAGTGCAGCCACTCCTCCCGGCGCTCGGGCTCGACCGAGGCGCGCAGGATGGCGGCACGGACACCTCTTTCTTCCAGGAGGCCCTTCAACCGTTCGGTCACATCTTTCGTCGCGGTGTACTGGCAGTAGACAAACACTCTCCGGTGCTCCGACAACTCCTCCTCAATGAGCCTTAGCAGAGCCTCCTCTTTTGGATAGATCTCTTCCGGGGAAAGCTCCGGCGGAATCGCGATGATCTGTTCCGTCTTGGGATCGCGCAGGAGCTCGTTGCCGAAGGGACGGTCCGGGTAGCTGAGGAGCGCGTTCAGGTAGGTGCCGAGGAGCGCCCGGCTTCCCCGCGCGAGGGCTTCGCGCACGGCGGCGACGAGTCGTTCTTCCAGGTCCCGGTAGGCGGCCTCCAGGTCTCCCTCCATCCCCACCTCCACGACCTCCTCCGCGATGGGAGGGAGGTCGAGCGAAATGTCCGAGAGGTGCAGGAAGGCGCACTTCTCCAGGAGGTGCCGGGGGAAGACGGCGGGCGAGACGCCTGGCTTGCGCCGGACCAGGGTGGAGGACCTCTTGCCCCGGGACCGCAGATTGTCCTCGGGCCGGGTGCGCGTCACGCGCTCCAGGACCCCGTAGCGGGACATCCACTGGGTGAGGGAGCCGTAGCCCAGGTCCTCCTCGCGCATGCTCTGGGGGCTCAGACGGAAGCAGACATAGAACAGGTCGTCGGCGTATCCTCCAAGCAATGTGCCCGTCAGGGCGATGGTCTTCCCGCAGGCGGAGGCCAGGGCCCCGAGGCAGTTCCCCTGGGCCGTGGCCCCGCCCTTCAGCATGTGGACCTCGTCGGCGATGAAGAAGTCGAAGTAGCCTTTCATGCGCTTCTTGATGTAGTCGGCGAGGGCGAAACGGCGCATCCGGCGGTTGTCCGCCGACCAGAGGGGCGCCTTGCACTCGGGACATACGGAGCGGTTCCGCCGGAGGGCATCCTCCGTCAGCGGAACCCCGTCCTTGTCGAGCAGGAGGCTTCCGCAGTCCGAGCAGTAGAACCCTTCCCTGGCCCTTCGCGTCCAGGCGGCGGGCCGCCAAGCGTAGCCGAGCTTGGCCCGCTCCTTGCTCAGGATGAAATACTCGGGCGCGGCGGGTCTTGCGTGCGGGTCCAGCCCCAGGAGGTCGCCAAGGCTCCGGAGAATCCGGGCCTGGGCTCCGGGGACGGTTTCGAGAACTTCCCTCCGCCACTTCCCGACCAGATGGCCTGGGCACATGACGAGGACCCGGAACGGACGGTCGTGAAAGACATAGGGCACGCACGAGCCGATGAGGCTCTTCCCCGAGCCCATCTCGCCCACCACGATGGCCGAGCGCTGGCGTTGGAGCGCCTCGGCCACGGCCATCACCACGTCCCCCTGGGCGGGGAACGGGGTTCTTAAAAGCGAATGGAGCTTGGGGTCCCAGGCGGAGCCCGGGACGAAGAGAGGCTTGGCTTCCTCCTGGATGCGGGCGGCGAGCGCGGGTCCGAAGGCCCGCAGGTAGGACGCGACGTCCTGGACTTCTTCCAGCATGGGGTTTCTCCTTTGGGTCCTTTGGATTCAGAAAGCGAGCGCATGGGTGCGCACTCCCTCGGAGACCATCTGGGCGATGGACTCCTCGTGGAGACGGATGCGGAGCACCGGGATGCTGCCCCGGAGCTCCTCCAAAAGGCTTTCTTGCTTCAGTTTCTGATAGAGCCAGTCCTTCCATTCGGGAATGAGAGGGACGGCGCAGGCCCCCTGGACGGCCCGGAGGACCAGGGCGGCGGGGTCGTCCGTCTCCGCATGGAGGAGGCGGAGGCCGTCCCGGGCCTCGAAGAAGGGCCGGGCCACCACCATCTGGTGGAGCATGCCGCAGGGCAACTTGGCCGAGCGGATGCGGTAGCCCTCCCAGGGGTCCCAACGGAGGGACCGGGGAGGGGTTTCCAGGATCTCCAGCTCGCAGCCGGTGGCCGACGCCGCCGCGACGGCGCGGCAGGCGCTGTCCGGCCCGGCGACGGAGAGGAGGTAAAACACGCCCTCCCCGTCGCAGGCGTAGCCGTCCGTCCAGGCGCGCACGTCCGCGTCCCGGGCGGGGTCGTAGTAGCGGATAGGTGTGAGGGGCATGTCATTTCCTCCTAGGTCAGGGTGCGGATCTCGCCGTCCGGAAGGAGCAGCTTGATGGTCACGCGGTAGCGCTCGAGCGAGCGCGCCTCGTGGGTGCCGTCCTCCCGGTATTCCTCGCTCTCGATGGTGAACTTCTCCACCTTGCCCGCCACGACGTGGCGGTCCGGCCCCTCCCCCACCACGCCGTTCAGGCACCCGGCGGCCATGAGGAGGCCCAGGTGGCCGGTGTGGAGGGGAAGGGGTGGCGAGGGCATGGCCGAGGAAAAACCGTCTGCACGGGGAGCCAACTGCTTCCAGAGGGGCGACTGCATCAGCTCGGCGGCGAGGGTTTCGAGGTCGGCTTTCATGGAGCGGAAGAGCGGGACTTTCTTCCCGGGCGGGAGGGTGTAGCGGTGTCTCGGCCGGGCCGGAAGTTCTTTGAACTTCCCTGCTACAGCCTCCAGCAGGCGGGACATCTCTTCCGGGTCCTGGCTATCGCGCGTCTTCTTCCGGCCCAGGATGCAAACCTGGCGGAAGGGCTCGTAGACCTCTTCGGGGAACTGATAGATGGAGAGATCCTCGAAGGCGTAGGCGAGGAGCCGGGCGATGCGCTCGTCCAGGCGGATGCGCGGGATGAGGTAGACGAGTACCCCGTCCGGCTGGAGGTGCTTGACGCTGCTTCTGAGGAATGTGAGTTCCTTGCGCTCGGCGGGCGAGGTCTCCGAGTTTTCTCCCTCCTCCCAGTCGTAGGGAGGATTGAGGAAGAGAAGGGAAAAAGCGCCCGGGCTGATCCGGGTCTCCTCGAAGCTGGAGTGCAGGACGCGGTCGAGAATCTCCCGGGCCTCCTTCGCCCGGCCGGCGTCCAGCTCGACGCCGAAGGTCCCGGCCTCCCGTTCGCGGACCAGCGAGGCGAGCGCCAGGCCCGTGCCGCAGCAGGGGTCGAGGCACGTGACAGCCTCTTCAGGGAACTCCAGGAACGGACGGAGCCGCTCCACCACAACGGGCGGCGTGGGGTAGTAGCCCATCTTGCGCTGTCCTTTGAGACGCACGGGTGATCCTCCTTCAGGAGA
>JACPCT010000157.1 GCA_016184445.1 Candidatus Tectimicrobiota bacterium
CTGGCAGAGGGCGACGGGGAGGCCCGCGGCGTGCTCCTGGACTGCGGACCCACGGCGGTCCCCATGCTGATGGCCATGGGCTTCGACATGGGGCGCCTCGACCTCATCCTCCTCAGCCATCTCCACGCGGATCACGCCTTCGGCATGCCCTTCGTGTTCCTGGACGCCCAGTTCCGCACCAAGCGCAAGAACCCGCTGGTGGTGGCCGGACCCCCGGGGACGGAAGCCAAGTGCGAGGCCCTCTTCCGCCTCGCCTACGCCGACACCCTCAAGGAGATGGAGCGGCGCTTCGAGGTGCAATACCGGGAGCTCCCCGAAGGAAAAGAGAGCGAGGTCTGCGGGCTGCGGATCCTGCCGCGGAAGGTGGTCCACCAGATCCGCGAGATCCCCTACGGCTACCGCATCGCGTGGCGGGACCGCGCCCTCGCCTGGACCGGGGACACCCAGTGGGACGAGGCGATCGTGGACCTCGCCCGCGGCGCGGACCTCCTCATCGCCGAGTGCTTCACGGCGGGCTTCCAGCTGAAGTTCCACACCTCGCTGGAGGACCTGGAGAGGAACAAGGGGCGCCTGGAGGCGCGCCGCATCCTCCTCACCCACATGGGCGAGACCATGCTGCGGCGCATGGCCCAGGGGAAAGTCCCCTTCGAGACGGCCATGGAGGGCCAGCGGATCGAGTTCTAGGGGACGGGGCCGAAACGGATGCCGAACCCGCAGGAGGGGCGTATTGCAATACGCCCCTGCGGGCACATCACGCCGGTGCTGGTTTCGTAGGGGCGAGGCATGCCCCGCCCTTACAGACCCTGACCGCCCCCGTCTATTTTCTCCCCTGGGAGAGCAAAACGTCGTAGAAGGAGAACTTCGCGGGGCCCTCGAAGAGGTCCTTCGGTGTCTGGCCCGCCCGGCCGTGCGCCTTGTGGAAGGCCTCGCTCCCCACCCAGCCCTCGAAGGCCGCCTTGCTCTCCCAGAGGGTGTGGCTGATGTACTCCCCCTCGGGGCCCCGCAGGAAGTGGAAGGCCACGAAGCCGGGCACCTCGTGAAGGTAGGACTCCCGCGTGCGCCAGATCTCCTCGAACTCGGCCTCCCTTCCCTTTTTGATCTGAAAGCGGTTCATCGTAATGTACATGACGGAAGCCTCCGAAGCCCGGCCGGAGGGCAGGCGGCCGGGCCGCCCCGCCGGTCCGGCTGTATTATCGTCCGCGCACCGGGGCGCCGGTCAAACACGCCCTTGTTCTCGCGGGGAGCGGACGGATGAAAGCCCACACCGAGCACCTCATGTTCCAGACGAAGGACCGCGTCGAGTTCATCAACATCACCCCCCAGGTGAAGGAGGCCGTCCGCCGGTCGGGGGTCCAGGAGGGGCTCGTGCTGGTGAACGCCATGCACATCACCGCTTCGGTCTACGTCAACGACGCCGAGCCGGGCCTCATCCAGGACTTCCAGGACTGGCTCAAGTCCCTCGTGGACGTGAACAAGGACTACCGCCACAACCTCACCGGGGAGGACAACGCCTACGCCCACCTCATGCGCACCCTCATGGGCCGCGAGGCCGTGGTGGCCGTCACCGGCGGGAAGCTGGACTTCGGCCCCTGGGAGCAGATCTACTACGCCGAGTTCGACGGCCGGCGCAAGAAACGCGTCCTTGTGAAAATCCTGGGGGAATGACCCCCCTTCACCCGGCGAGCCGGAAGGAGCCCATCATGCCCGCGACGCAGCGCCGCGCCCGCCTCATCCGCCCCGAGGAGCTCCCCTCCGAGGGCATGGCGGGCGGGGCCACCCACAAGACCATCGTCTCCAAGGGGAACGACGGCACGGACGTGACCGTGTATTACTCCCTGGTCAAGCCCGGCCAGACCCACGACTGGCACCACCACGAGGAGGACGAGGTCATCTACGTCGTCCAGGGGGAGGGCCGCTACGACATCGAGGGCGGCTCCATCCCCTACCGGAAGGGGCAGTTCATCTTCATGCCCAAGGGCACCCGCCACTGCAACGTCTGCACCGGCCAGGAGGACGTGAGGCTCGTCGCCATCTTCCAGCCCGGGAGGGAGTAGGAGCCGCAAACGAGCCGCATGCCTTCTTCTCCTTCTTCTCCTGGGGCGGGAGCCCCGGGCGCGGGCCTCCGGGAGGGCTGGCCGCACATCGCGTGCTGCTTCCTCTCGATCTTCAGCGCCTACACCATCTCCTTCATGCTCGGCCCCATGCTGGACTCCATGGGGCGGGAGCTGGGGGCCTCCGTCCCCGCGATGGGCCAGGCGGCCGCGCTCCTCTTCGTCTCCTGGGGCGTCACCGCCCCCCTCATGGGGCCGGTCTCCGACCGCTACGGGCGCAAGCCCGTCCTCCTCGCCGGCCTGGCCGGGCTCGCCCTCTCCTGCCTCGCCACCTCCCTCGCCCAGAGCTACGCCGCGGTGGCCCTCTTCCGCCTCTTGACCGGCGTCTTCGGCGGGTGCGTCCCCCCCACCTGCGTCGCCTCGATCGGGGACCGCTTCGCCCCGGGGGCGCGGGGGAACGCCATGGCGCTGGCGGGCTCGGGCATCTCGGCCAGCCTCCTCGCCGGGCTGCCCTTCCTGGCCTGGGTGACCGCCCGCGCCGGCTGGCGGGGGGCCTTTCTCCTGGCGGGGGGCGCGGGGCTCTGCGCCCTCGCCCTGGCGGCCTGGGCCTTCCCGCCCGCCCAGCGCCAGGCCCGGCCCACAACCTACCTCGGGAGCTTCGAATGGATGCGGGAGCCCGCGCCCTGGCACCTCATCGCCGGGAACGTGCTGGAGCGGGTGCTCGTCTCCCTCTTCCTCACCTACGTGGCCGTCCTCTTCCTGCGGCGCTACGGGGTATCCCTCTCCTCGGTGGCCTGGCTGCTCTCCGCCATGTCGGCCGGAACCGCCATCGGGGGGCTGCTCGGCGGCCCCCTCGCGGGGTGGCGGCGGCGCTTCCAGGCCATCCGCCTCATGGTGCTCCTCCAGGGCGTCCTGATCGCCCTCCAGTTCTCGGCCCTCCCTCCCCTGGCCCTCTCGGTGGCGGCGGGCTTCCTCTACAGCCTGGTGAGCCAGATGAGCCGCCCGGTGGTGATGGACAGCCTGGTCGTCCTCGCCCCCCGCTCGCGCGGCTCGATCATCGGCTGCTACGCCACGAGCAACCAGCTGGGCCAGATGCTGGGCGCCGCCCTGGGCGGGCTGATCATCGCCTGGGCGGACCTGGAGGGCCTGGGCGCGCTGGCCCTGGCGGCGGGTATCGGAAGCGCATACTTTTATGGGAAACTGCTGAGATAGGCCCTGGCCCGGCCTCCTGCGCCGGGCCCGCCCCCCGCGCGCGCCTCCCCGCTCAACGTGCGTCCCCCCGCCAGCTTTCGCGGGATCGGAGTACCGGACCCTCCCCCACCCCCCGGGGACGCCGCCAGTTGAGAGAAGGAGAAAAAAAGAGGCCGGAATATCCCGGAATGCACCGGAAAACCCCGGACACCCGCCCGGCCGCCAGGGAGGCGTCTTTCCCGCTGGAATTTCCTGAAAAACCCTAGAAATTTCATCTTGCCCTCTCCGGCGGGATGGGCCTCCTCTTCTCCCCAATGGGGAAGAGAGCAGCCAGGCGCACCCGCCCACGAGGAAGGTAGGGCATGAGGGGGGAGGGGCTGTAACGGCAA
>JACPCT010000158.1 GCA_016184445.1 Candidatus Tectimicrobiota bacterium
CCTCGCGGTTCCCGAGGTCTTCCTTATTCACCTCGTCCTGGTAAGCGGGCCCCTTCTCGAAGGCCATCCGGCCGAACACGTTGCGGAGCGCCCCCAGCGCGCGGGCCTCCTTCTCCTCTTCCTCGGGAGAGGAAGCGGGCTTCTTCGGGTCCTCGGGCTTGCCGGTCACGGATTCCTCCTCGGCAGCACGGCCTCAAGGGCACGGAGGAGGCCGGGGTCCTCGGGCGGGGTCGCGGTGGGGAACCACCCCCGCAGCTCGCCCCCGGGGCCGACCAGGTACTTGTGGAAGTTCCAGCGGGGGGCGGCCTCCGCCCCCAGCCGGGCGGCCGCCCATCGGTAGAAGGGATGCGCACCCTCCCCCCCGACCTGCTGCTTGGAGGCGAGGGGGAAGGTGATGCGGTAGTTCACCTCGCAGAACTCCTTCACCTCCCGGTCCGTGCCGGGCTCCTGGCCCCCGAAGTCGTTCGAGGGGACGCCCAGCACCACCAGCCCCCGCTCCCGGTAGCGCTCCCAGAGCTTCTGCAGGCCCGCGTACTGGGGCGTGTAGCCGCAGAAGGAGGCGGTGTTCACGATCAGCAGGGCCTTGCCCTTGAACTGGCCGAGCGGGAGGGGCTTCCCCTCGATCGAGGTGAAGGCGAAGCGGTGGGCCGTCTCCGCCGCCTCCGCCGTCTCCCAGGGAGCCGGGCCCGCCAGCAGCGCCAGCGCGCAGGCGAGGCGGGCCGCGCCGCGGAGGAAGCGGGGCGCCCGGATCGGGCCCCTCATTTCTCACCCAGGACCGGCAGGCGCGGGTCCTCATAGTCGGGGGCGAAGACGTTGATCAGGAGGGGGGCCGTGAGCCGGAGCTCCGGGGAGAACGCGGTGACGAGGCTCAGCCGGCCGAAGACGTAGATATCCTTCTCGGCGGCGAGCTCCAGGACCGTGGGGCTGGCCCACCTGGCGGTGAACGAAGCGCCCCGGTTCCCCCGCTTGATGGAGAGGTCCTTGTACTTCTGCCTCATCTGCGCGGCCTCGGCGGCGGTGAACTCCAGCGAGACCGAGAACCCCGTCACCCGGAGCCCGCTCACCTGGGCCATGATGGCCTCGCGGCCGAAGTCCTTCCGCAGGAGGGCGTCCGCCGGGAGGGACTTCAGCATCCCGCCGTAGGGGCCCTCGGCGAGGCGGTCCACCGCCCAGCCCCGGACGCGGACGGCCACCCGGTCCACCTTGTCGAGGTCGGCCTCCAGCCCATCGTCCATGGGCAGCAGCGGCGTCGTCAGGAGCAGGCTCGGGAACATGCGCTCGAGGGTGAAGCTCGCCTGCTTGCAGGCCGACTCTTGCCCCGCCTGGACGGGAAGGGGGGAGTTTCCGGCCCCCTTCGCCTCGAGGAGCGTCCACCGCAGGTTGTAGCCGCCGGTGTCGGTGCGGCGCCAGACCGAGCCCGGCCCGGCCTGATCCGAAGGGCCGAAGAAAACGCCGCCCTCGAAGCTCTCCCCCGCCCCGCACTGGGCGAGCACTGTCTCCCACGCCGATTTGGACTGCTGGTACCTGCACCCCGCGATCGAGAACACCAGCGCGAGGACCGCCGCGACCGGCACCACCCTGCACTTCCGCATGAAAACGACCCCTCTATGTGTTCGGGCGAACCGCGAAGGGACGCCCCCCAAGCAAGGCGAGAGAACAACGTCCCGGCGAGAGGGGCGCATCATACCATCAAGCATGTCGGGCATGCATGTCGGAAGTCCCGCTTCGGCCGAAAGGCCGCGCGGGCGCTTGGAAATCCCCGGCTGGAACCCCGCCCTCAGCGCCGCTCGGCGAGCTTCCCGCCCATCTCCTCGAGGGCCGCCCGGAAGGCCCGGCTCACCCGGCGGATCCGGCGCGTGAAGACCATCCCCACGCGGGCGAAGGCTGGGTAGGCGGGCGTGCCGTCCTCCTCGAGGGGAAGCCTGAGGAGGGCCGTGCCGGGGAAGTTCCCGGCGAGCTCAAGGAGGGGCTCGCCAGCCATCGAGAGCTTCCAGGGGCGGAGCGAGGGAAGGATCAGGAGGTCCACCCGCCGCAGCTTCGCCAGCGCCTCGGCCGCCCGCTCGGTCATCTCCGCGGCCGACTCGCGCGCCTCGATCTTGAGGGAGATCACCTTCACCCCCAGGCGCTGGAAGAAGCCGCGCAGGAAGCGCTCGATGTCGGCGGGCAGCATCCCCTCCGGCAGGGCGACCCGCCGCGCGCGGCGGCGCGGGCCGGCCTCGGCCAGGAAGCGGGCCTCGCGGAAGAGCTCCTCCTTGAGGCGCCCGAGGAAGGCGCGGTTCCGGCGCCGCCACTCCCCGATGTAGCGCCGGGCCTCCAGCCGCAGCAGGGTGACCCACTTGTCCCCCCGGAGGGCGCGGGCCGCGACCCGGCCCAGGGAGTAGAACTTGCGGAAGGCGCGCAGGGTCTCGCGCTGGAGCTCGTAGGGGGTGAGGAGGCGGGGCTCGAAGGTCACGTAGTGGCCGTCGAAGAGGCCCCAGTTCTCGGTGCGGATGCGCGCCTCGGCCCGCAGCCCCTCGGTCAGCACGGTGCCGGGGATGGGGGTGAGGATCATGAACTGGATGGTGTCGATGTCGAGCTTCTTGGCGAGGCGGACGGTGGCCCGCACGCTCTCGGCGTCGTCGGCGTCCGAGCCCAGGACGAACATGCCATGCACCTTGACCCCGTGGCGGTGGAAGATCTCCATGCTGCGCTGGATGCGCTCCACCTCCATGTGCTTGTTGTAGAGGGCGAGGGTGCGCGGGTTGAAGCTCTCGAAGCCGACGTAGACGTTGAAGCAGTTGCTGCCGCGCATCAGGCCGAGGAGCTCCAGGTCGTCCGTGACCTCGGAGCGCACCTGGGCGGACCATTTCATGTCCAGCCCCTCCTCGATCTTGCGCCGGAGGATCTCCTTCGTGCGCTTGCGGTTGACGGCGAAGTTGTCGTCGCAGAAGAAGACGTAGCCCCAGTCCCGGTAGAGGCGGAGCTCCTCGATGACGCGCCCGGGGCTCGTGTAGCGGTAGCCCCGGCCCAGCATGGCCGTCACGGAGCAGAAGGTGCAGTCGTAGGGGCAGCCCCGGCTCGTCATGATGGAGGCGACGCAGTCCCGCCCCCAGCCGTGGACGAGGCGGAAGTCGGGGATGGGCAGGCTGTCGAGATCCTTCACGAAGGCGCGGTTGGGGTTGTGGACCTGGCTCCCCCGCCCCGCCCGGCCGCCCGTCCAGAAGGAGAGGTTCGGGATGCCCAGCGGCGAGCGCCCGCCCTGGAGAGCGTCCAGGAGGTCGAGCAGGGGGCCCTCGCCCTCCCCCTTCACGACGAAGTCGGCGTGGCCCAGGGCCTCGTCCGGCCGGAAGCTCGCGTGGGTGCCCCCCATCACCACGGGGATGCCGGCCGAGCGGCACCGGTCCGCCCAGGCGTAGCCCCGGGGGGAGGTGTTGGTCAGGCTCGAGATGCCCACCAGGTCGGCCGTGGCGAGCTCCCGCTCGTCCACCGGGGCGATGTCCTCGCAGAAGACCCTGGCCTCGTAGCCCGCCCGCTCCAGGAGGGTGGCCAGCAGCACCGCCCCCGTGCGGGGGATGTGCACCCGGCTGTAGACGTTCGGGCTCTCGCTCTTGGGCTCGATGAAGACGACCTTGCGGATGGGCTGCATGGAC
>JACPCT010000159.1 GCA_016184445.1 Candidatus Tectimicrobiota bacterium
CCGTGGGAGTGGCCGCCGCAGCAGCCCATCCCGAAGCGGTGCATCATCACCATCAGCCCCGCGAACATCAGGATCCACAGCCAGTCCATCGGGATTCCCTCCTTTCCGCCGGGGCGGCCTGATGCGTCTTCCCCATCCTGCGGCCACCCCCTACCGCACCGGCCGCCAGCGCTTGAGCAGGAGCGCGTTCGAGACGACCGAGACCGAGCTCATGGCCATCGCGGCGCCCGCGATGACCGGGCTGAGGAAGCCCAGCGCCGCCAGCGGGATGCCCAGGACGTTGTAGATGAAGGCCCAGAAGAGGTTCTGGCGGATCTTGCGGAGCGTTGCCCGGGAGAGGCGGATGGAGTCGGCCACCCCCATGAGGTCCCCGCGCATGAGGGTCACGTCCGAGGCCTCCATGGCCACGTCGGTGCCCGTCCCGATGGCGAAGCCCACGTCCGCCGCGGCGAGGGCGGGGGCGTCGTTGATGCCGTCCCCCACCATGCCGGTCACCTTTCCCCGCGCCTTGAGCTCGGCCACCTTGGCCGCCTTCTCCTCGGGGAGCACCTCGGCCATGACACGCGCGATGCCCGCCTGGGCCGCGATGGCCTCGGCCGTGCGGCGGTTGTCCCCGGTCAGCATCCAGACCTCGATCCCCATCCGCTCAAGCGCCCGCACCGCCGCCGGCGCCCATGCGGCCCTCCAGGGAGAGGCCGTGCCGCTCCATGAGCTTGAAGTTGCCGAAGCGGACGAGACGCCCCCCGACCTTCACCTCCAAGCCGGGCCCGGGGACGGAGGTGAAGTCCGCCGCCGGGAGGAGATCCACCCCCTCCGCCTTCCCGCGCTCCAGGATGGCCTCCCCGAGCGGGTGCTCCGAGCCCTGCTCGGCGCTCGCCGCGAGAGCGAGGATGTCCCTCTCCCCCATCCCGTCGAAGGGCACGATGTCCGTCACCTCGGGCTTGCCGCGCGTCAGGGTGCCCGTCTTGTCCAGGATGATGGCCTCGAGCTTGTGGGCGGTCTCGAGGGACTCGCCCCCCTTGATGAGGATGCCCGCCTCGGCCCCCTTCCCCGTCCCCACCATGATGGCGGTCGGGGTGGCCAGGCCCAGGGCGCAAGGGCAGGCGATGACGAGCACGGCCACAGCGTTCACCAGGGCGGGGGTGAAGCCCTCGAGGAGGTACCAGGCGCCGAACGTGACGGCCGCGATGAGGAGGACGATAGGCACGAAGACGCCCGAGATCTGGTCCGCCAGGCGCTGGATGGGGGCCTTGGAGCCCTGGGCCTCTCGCACGAGGCGGATGATCTGGGCCAGGGCCGTGTCCTTCCCCACCTTGAGGGCGCGGTAGCGGACGGCCCCGTTCTTGTTCAGGGTGGCTCCGATGACGGCGTCGCCGGGGCCCTTCTCGGCGGGGAGGCTCTCCCCCGTGAGCATGGACTCGTCCACCGCCGTCCGGCCCTCGATGATCTCCCCGTCCACGGCGAACTTCTCGCCGGGCCGGGCGAGGACGACGTCTCCCACCATCACCTGATCGACGGGGACCTCGCGCTCCTCGCCGTTGCGGAGGACGCGGGCGGTGCGGGCCTGGAGGCCGATGAGCTTCTTGATGGCGGCCGAGGTGCGGCCCTTGGCGCGCTCCTCGAGGAACTTCCCGAGCACCACCAGGGTGACGATGATGGCCGAGGCCTCGAAGTAGACGTGGATGTCTTCCACGCCGAGCGCCGTCACCGCCAGGCTCTCGAAGTAGGCCGCGCTCGTGCCCAGGGCCACCAGCGTATCCATGTTGGCGCCCCAATTCTTGAGCACGTGCCAGGCGCCCCAGTAGAAGCGCCAGCCCGCGATGAACTGGACGGGCGTGGCGAGGACGAACTGCCACCAGCGGGGGAACTCCCAATGCCCCCCGCTCCAGGGGAGCAGCGAGCTCATCTGCCAGGCGAAGGGGAGCGAGAGGAGGATCGCTCCCATGAGGATCCAAAAGTCCTTACGCGTCCTGCGGGCGCGCTCGGCTTCCTCGGCGTCCTCGTCCTGGGAGGCGGCCTCCCGGGCGGTGTAGCCCGTCTCCTCCACCCGCCGGATGAGGCCCTCCACCGAGGCGGCCCCGGGCTTGTAGCGCACGAGCGCCCGCTCGGTGGCGAGATTCACCGAGGCCGAGGTCACTCCCTCGACGCCGTTCAGGGCCTTCTCGACCCGGGCGGCGCAGGAGGCGCACGTCATCCCCCCGATCGACAGCTCCACCCGGGCCTCGGGGACGGTGTAGCCCGTCTCCTCGATGCGCCCGGCGATCCGGGCGGGGCTCAGCTTCCGGGCGTCGTAGGCCACGGTGGCCCGCTCGGTCGTGAGGTTCACCGAGGCGGAGACGACGCCCTCCAGGCCGCTCAGTTGCTTCTCGATCCGGGCCGCGCAGGAGGCGCACGTCATGCCCCCCACGGGAAGCTCCAGCGTCTCTTGTTCCTGCGTTTGTTCCGTCTGCATCAGAACCTTCTCCTTCCTTCGCGCGGGCCGCGCGAAACCATCACAGGGTCTCTCCATGCGCCCTGGGCGCGAAACGGGGGATGAACGCCGGCACGTCCTTCGCATAGCGGGCGTACCCCTCCCCGAACTCTTTCAGGGCTTCCATCTCTTCCCGCCTAGCGAGGCGGACGTACATGACAACCAGGACGGGGAACATGGCGAGCGTCGGCAGCGTGGGCCACTGGACGAGAAACCCCAGCATGATCAGGATGAACCCCAGGTACTGCGGGTGTCGGACGCGGGCATAGGGCCCGGTCGCCGCCACTTTATGAGTCCGCTGGGCCTCGTGGAGCACCCGCCAGGCGGACCCGATGAGGATGAAGCCGCCCCCGATCAGCAGGCCGCTCAGCAGGTGCAGGGGGCTGAAGTGCGGGTCCCCCTTGAGGCCCAGCAGAGTGGACAAGAGGTGGCCCGCGTCATGGGAGAAGAGGTCCACCTCCGGGTAGCGGCTGACGAGCCAGCCCGAGAGCAGGTAGATCGTCAGCGGGAAGCCGTACATCTCGGTGAAGAGCGCCACCAGGAAGGCCGAGAAAGCGCCGAAGGAGCGCCAGTCCCGCGTCGTCCGGGGGCGCGCGAAGCCCAGGGCGAAGAGGATGAAGATCGCCGAGTTGACGGCGACGAGGGGCCAGAGCCCGTAAGCGGAAATCTCCTGGGTCATGAGCGTCCCTCCTTCCCCGTCCACGGGAGGGCGTTCAGCGCCCGGCCGCAATCCCGCCGCAGGGCGTCCTCATCCAGCGATGTCCGCGCGAAGAGGTGCGCCCCCTGGAGCTGGGCAAAGAACGCGCGGGCGAGGTCGTGCGGATCGGCCCCTGGGTCCAGCTCTCCCTCGGCCTGGGCCTGGCGGACGGCCCCGGCCACCCGGGCGAAGACCCCCTCCCACACCTCCTTGAGGCGCTGGCGGAGTTCCTCGTCCAGGCCGCTCAGTTCGAGCGAAAGATTGCCGATGGGGCAGCTGCAGCAGGGGTGGCCCGAGAGCGGCAGGGGGGAGTAGAGGTCGGCCAGCCGGGCGAGCTTCTCCCGGCCCGTCCCCTCCCCCCCGAGGGAGGGATCGAGGAAATGACCGTGGAGGAGAGCCTCGTAGTGGGCGATGACGGCCAGCCCCAGGTTTTTCTTCGAGCGGAAAAAGTAATAGAGGCTCCCCCGGTTCACCCCCGCGCCGAGAGCCACCATGTCGAGGGAGGTGCCGTTGAAGCCCTGGCGGTAGATGAGGTCCGCCGCGGCCAGGATGACCTTCTCCCGCGTGCCCTGCTTTTCCGTTCCGGCCGTCATCGCTCTATGCGCCATCGGTCGCACCTCCTGGCCGATAATATAGCGCCCGTTAGTTAGTCAGTCAACTAAATAAAGAAAAAATTTTACTTCAATAGTGTTTTCAATATTTTATATGTGACGGATGAATCTTATATCTAAGATTTTATTCGGCGAGAGCGAGGAGGTGGGCCGCTACGGAGGCCTCCAGAGCGTCCAGGTCGTAGCCGCCTTCCAGGAGGCTCACGATACGCCCCCCGCAGCGCCTCCCGGCCAGCTCCTTGAGCCCCCGGGTCATCCGGGCGAAGGCCCCCTCGGTCAGCAGGAGGCCCCCCAAGGGGTCCGGCCGGGAGGACCTCCCCCTCGAAGCGGGCGAGGTAGGTCTCCTCGGCCGTACCGGCGGGAAGGGGGATGTTGAGGGTGGTCCTCTCCCCGGGGCCCTCCCCCCGCTCATCGGCCGCCCCCGTGCCCGGGTAGAAGGGAAACTGGTGGAGGGAGACGAAGAAGACGTCCGGGTCCCGCCAGAAGACAGCCTGGGTGCCGTTCCCGTGGTGGACGTCCCAGTCCACGATGGCGAGGCGGCGCAGGCCGTGGCGCTCCTGGAGGTAGCGGGCCAGGATGGAGATGGTGCCGAAGAGGCAGA
>JACPCT010000160.1 GCA_016184445.1 Candidatus Tectimicrobiota bacterium
TTCTCCTTCCTGAATAAGCCCATCGAGCAGCAAACGCTGCTCGCTTATTGCCGCCGGGCGTTGCATCTGCACCAGCTCAAGCGCGAGAACAGCCACCTGCAAGAGAGCACAAAGAAGTACGAGGAGGAGCTGACGCTGCGGAACCTGGAGCTCGACGCCATCAGCCGCATCACGGCCCTGGCGAGCTCGCAGCGGGAGCTGGAGGACAGCCGCGAAAGGGAAGTCCTCGACGTCGTCCAGGACACGATGAGCGCCGACGCGGTCATGCTGTTCGGCCTGGCCGGGGCGGGCGGCGAGTTTGTTCTTCGGAACCACCGGGGGCTGGCGGGGCCCGAGGAAACCGCGCTCGCCCGCCTGGACGCCTTCCTCGGCCTCCTCGGGCGGGTGGCCTCCCGGCAGAGGATTGTGACCGCCGAGAACACGGTCTCGCTCCCCGTCGGCTATCCGCCGCAGTCGAAGGATCCGGCCGAGACGCCGGAACTGAAAGTGGCCCTGGGGTGCCCTCTCTCCTCGAAGGGGCGGCTGCTGGGCGTGCTGCTCGCGGCCTACCGGGCTCCGCGGCCCATCGGCCAGTCGCACCGCATCCTGATGGCTTCCCTCGGCCGCCAGATGGGCATCTCGATGGAGAATGCGCTGCTCTCCGGGATGGTGGCCGTGGATGAGCTGACCGCCCTGTACAACCGCCGCCACTTCGACCGGCGCTTCGCCGAGGAGATCGCCCGCGCCGGGCGGCACGGCCACCCGGTCGCGCTCTGCCTGACGGATGTGGACCGCCTTCAAGCGCTCGGCGGTTCTTTCGGCCCTTTCCTCGGCGATCGGGTCCTGCTAGGTGTCTCGCGATGCCTTCGGCTCCTGCGCCGGCGCTCCGACATCATGGCTCGCTATGGGGCGGGGGAGATGGCGATCATCCTGCCGGAAACCGGGATGGATGGGGCCAAGAGGGTGGCCGAGAAGTTCCGCCAGGCGGTGGAGGGCCTGCAGATCCAGCCGGAGGGGGAGGAGAAGGAAAGCGGGGCCGCCCGGGTCACCGTGAGCGTCGGCCTCTCCTGCTTCCCGGCGCCGGCCAAGAGCCCGGAGACGATCCTGCAGCAGGCCGATGAGGCGCTCACCCGGGCCAAGGGAGAGGGGGCGAACCGGGTGGTGTGCTTCGGGGAGTAGCCATTGGCCGGCCTTTTCCAGCCGCCTGGGCGCGGCGGGCCCCCGCGCCCGCCTCTCAGGCGATGGGGTCCGAGCCCAGCATGTTGATGATCTTGATGACCACGCTGGTCCTCAGGTAATCGAGGTCGATGGGCTTGGTGATGTAGTCGAAGGCTCCCAGCGTCATCGCCTCCTTGGCCAGATTCTCCTCCATGACCGCCGTCACCATGATGATGCCCAGCGAGGGGTCCACTTTCCGGACGCGCCGCAGCACCTCGAGGCCGTCCATGCCGGGCATGCGGATGTCGAGCAGCATCAAGTGGGGCCGCTTCTCCTTCACCTTGCGGAGCGCCTCCTCCCCTCCATGGGCGGTGTCGATCTCGTAGCCGTACTCGCCGAAGACCTCCGCCAGCTCCTCCAGGACTTCTGGTTCATCATCCACGATGACCATCCGGGGCATTTTTCCTCCTCCTCTTGGCGAGGGGCAGCTGGACGACGAAGGCCGCGCCTCCGCCGGGGCCGTTCTCGGCCCAGATCTTCCCTCCGTGGCTTTCCACGATGCCCAGCGAAACGGAGAGCCCGAGGCCCGTTCCCTTGTCCTCGGGCTTGGTGGTGAAGAAGGGGTCGAATATGCGGGTCAGGATATCGCCGGGGATGCCCGGGCCCGTGTCGGCGACGCGGGCCTCCCACCAGTCCGACCCGTCCAGTTGGATCCGCCGGGAGGAGACGCCGAGCCGCCCGCCCGCGGGCAGGACGTCCAGGGCGTTGGCGAAGAGGTTCATGAAGAGCTGCTGGATCTGGTGGCGGTCCCCCCACAGGGTCTCGCCGCCGTCCGCGAGGTCCAGGTCCTCGTGGATGCTCCCTTGCCGCAGCTTGTGATCGAGCAGGCGGAGGCTCTCCCGCAGCGTTTCGTTGGGGTTGAACTGCTGCAGGGCGGGGGGCTCGTCCCGGGAGAAGCGCCGCAGGTCGTCGCAGATGCGGGTGATGCGGCGCACGTTGCGGAGGATCATGTCCGCCGCCTGCTGCTCGCGGCTCCCCTCGGCGCTCCACTTCGCCAGCCTCTGGGCGCGGATGCCGATGATGTTGGCGGGATTGAGGATCTCGTGGGCGGCCCCGGCGGCGAGGACGCCCAGGGAGGAAAGCTTCTCGGTGCGGATCATCAGCTGCTGCGTGCGCCGGAGCTCCTGGAACGATTCCTCCAGCTGCGAGTAGACCTCGGCGTTCTTGACCGCGATGGCCGCCTGGTTGGCGAACGCCATGATGAGCTCGTACTGATCCTTGCGGAAGCGCCGCCGGTCGAGGGTCATGCAGCAGAGGACGCCGACCACCTTGTTGTCGCTCTTCAGGGGGACGCCGAGGAAGGAGCTGAGGCCGTGGCGCATGGACTCCTCGCGGAAGGGCCACCGCGGATCCTCCGCCACGTTCTCGATGTAGACGAGATCGCCCTTCTCGGCGACCTGGCCCACTCCTCCGTCGCCGACCTCGAAGACGTGGCCGCGGAGCCGGGGGTGAAGCCAGCCGCGGAAGGCGTGCAGCTCCAGCTTCCCTCCCTGGATCAGGTAGATGCTCGCGAAGGGGACGTCCAGGAGCCAGGCCGCCGAATCCACGATGAAGTCGAGGACCTCCTCGAGATCGAGGGTGGTCCCGATCTTCTGGCTGAGCATGTTCAGCGTCTTGAGCCGCTCGACGTACTCCTCCCGCTCCCGCTCCGCCCGCTTCTGCTCCGTGAGATCCTTGTACATGGAGGAGACGGCGATGACCTCCCCCCTGCCGTTGATCACGGGCGATACGGTGATGCTCACGGGGAGCAGAGAGCCGTCCTTCCGCATCCGCTCGGCTTCGAAGGTGAAGGCCCGCCCCTCGGCCAGGAGCTTCCGGGTGTTCTCGCCGACCGTTTTCTTCCATTCGCCGATGCCCTCCGGCGGGACGATGATCCGGGCGAGCGCGCGGCCCAGCACCTCGCTCTCGGCGCGGCCGAAGTAGCGTTCCGCCGCCGGGTTCCAGAGGATGATTCTCCCCTCCTGGTTGGTCAGCACGATGGCGTCGGCGTTGTCCTTCACCACGCTCCGGAAGAACTCGCGGCTGCGGCGCTCCTCCTCGTGGAGGGTGGCGTTCTGGATGGCGATCGCCGCCTGGGAGGCGAGCGCCCCCACGAAGCCCAGGTCCTCCTCCGTGAAGTAGTCCTCCTTCCCCGAGAAGGCGCCGAGGACCCCGATCACCTCTTTCCCGTAGATGATGGGCTGGCAGATGTAGGAGCGGGCCCCCTGCCCGGCGCCCCACCCCTTGTCCACCCACCGGGGGTCCTTCAGGAGGTTCGAGAGAAGCAGGGGGCGCCCCTCCTGGGCCACGCAGCCGGTCACGCCCTGGCCCGGGCGGAACCTGAGGCTCCCGGGGTCGAGCACCGGGAAAATTCCCCGGCTGGCCCGGAGGACGAGCGTGGAGGAGGGCTTGTCGAGCATGAAGAT
>JACPCT010000161.1 GCA_016184445.1 Candidatus Tectimicrobiota bacterium
GGTCTGGGTGGCGAACCTCATCTACACCCACTGCCCCGACACCTGCCCCTTCCAGACGGCGGAGATGGCGAAGCTCCAGAAGGAGTTCTTGGGAGAAAAGGACTTCCGCTTGGTCACAATAACGGTGGACCCGGAGAGGGACACGGCCCAGGTGCTGGCCGAGTACGCCAAAAAATTCGGCGCGGACCCGGAGAGGTGGCTCTTCCTGACGGGAGAGAAGGAAGCCATCCACCGCCTCGCCCAGAAGGGTTTCCGCCTGAGTGCGGTGGAAGTGAAGGAGGGCGTTCCCAGGCCCGGGCCCAGATCATTCATGGAATGGCTGACGCCAACCGCTGTCCATGCCCACCACCCCGGCCCCGCCCAGCCCTACATCCACAGCTCCCGCTTCGTCCTGGTGGACCGGGAGGCCCGGGTGAGGGGCAACTACATGGGCGTCGTGGCGCCCTCGGCGCAGTCGAAGGGGCCGAAGGGGGAGTTTGTCCCGATATACGAGGAAGAGGCCCTGCGGCGGCTGCGGGAGGACATCCGGGCGATTCTCAGGGGGAATTGAAGCTGCCGGGGCCGGTCTGATCGGGGAATCGCGCGGCGGGGAGGAAGTGTCATGAATCGGCGGCCGGATCGGATGCTGGTCTGGGCGGTCTCCCTGGCCATCGTTGTATCGGCGCTTTCGCTGGCCGGGACCCGCGCGGCCGCGGAGCACGAAGAGGAGATCGCCGGCTCAAACTTAAAGAAGCTGGGAGACGGCCACATCGTGAAGAGCATCGCCTACTGCCGGGGCGTATATACCGTGACCACGGTGGACGGGAAACGGCGCTCGTTCCCGGAGTTCAACCTCCGCTTCAAGACCGACTCGGGCCCGAACGGCCCTAACGAGGGGAAGCCTGTTCTGATCCGGGCCGGCATGGGGGAAGACCGGGGCTTCATCATCTTCGGGAGCCCGGCCGATTTCCGGAGACACGCCTTCGCGGGGTGCAAAGGCAAAGAGGAGGAGAGCTGATGCCGAGAAGAGTGTGGTAAGCAGGGCGTGAAAGCGGGTCTCAGCCGCAGAAGAAGATGGAGGAAGCTGGCCGGCATCGCCTCCGCGCCGGCGGTCCTGGGAGGGGGGATATGGTTTCTCGCTTCGTCTCCCACGGTCACCGATGCGGATACCCGCTTCGTCCTTCCCGCCACCCCGCGCGTCCCCCGGCCCCTGACGCTGGACCCCGCCCAGTTCGCGGGGAAAACGCGGGAAGCCTATGCGGTCGCCCGGAGATACCCGGAGCTCCTGGAGCGGATGCCCTGCTACTGCGGCTGCTACGAGAGCGCGGGGCACCAGAACAACCTGGACTGCTACGCCGATCAGCACGCCTTCGGGTGAGCGATCTGCCAGGACATCTCGCTGGAGGCGAGAGACATGTACGTGCGGGGGATTCCCATCCCCGAGATCAAGCGGCGGATCGACCGGAAATACGCGCGTTACAACCCCAATCCGCGCCGGTAGGGGAGGGCGAGGAAGTGGCTAAAAGCAGTTCTATTCGCCGTTTCGAGAGGATTTTAAATGGATTTATGGAAGGGCCGGTCATGCGAACGATCGCCGCAGCCCTCCTGGCCTGCACCGCCTTCGCGTTCGCGGGGGAGGCCCGCGCCGCAGCGCCGGAGCACCCGGGCGCGCGCCTCGTGCGGGAGGCCAACTGCGCCGCCTGCCACCAGATCGGGACGAGGGCGCCCGTTGAGCCCGCGCCCCAGGTGGGCCCCCCGCTCAACCGCGCGGGCCTGCGCCTCCAGACGGAGTGGCTGCGGGGCTTCCTCGCCCGCCCGAAGAGGCTCCGCCCTGGCGAGCCCGCCCGCATGCCCGACTTCCGCTTGGCCGGTTGGGAGCGGGAGGCACTCGCGGCCTTCGCGGCGGGCCTGCGGGAGCCCTGGCGCGGCCCCTCCCCGCAGGAGCCGAGCGCGGTGGTCTTCGGCGCCTTCTACCGGTCCCTTCCTCCCGGGGAGGCGAAGCGGGGCCGGATCGTCTTCGAACGGAGCGAGTGCGCGAAGTGCCACGCCGACCCCGAGGGGAAGCTCGCGCCCCCCGCGCCGGGGGAGGAAGGCATCGGTCCCGACCTCAAGGAGATGAGCCGCAAGCTCACGCGCGAGGGCCTGGCCGCCGTCCTCTTCGACCCGGCCCAGGTGCGGCCCGGCACCAAGATGCCCAGCTTCTTCTACGACCAGGGGGAGCCGATCGACCCGGATGCCCCCCGGCAGGCCGCCGACCTCCTCGCCTACCTGGAGGGCCTCGCCGGCCCCCGCCCCCGTGTGCCCGACCGGACCTCGGACGGCTTTCCCGCGGGGGCCAGGGAGCGGGGCCAGCGTCTGGCGCTTCAGTTCAACTGCGCGGGCTGCCACGCGGGGACGGGCCTCCAACCCCGTTACCCGCCTCAGGCGGCGCCCCCGCTCGGTTACAAGAACACCCCGCCCGTGTACACCCGTGAGCTGCTCGCCCACTGGATCCGGGAGCCGGCCACCGTCCGCATGCACGAGCGCATGATGGGCTTCGGGCGGATGCCCACCTTCGGTTTCACCTCCGGGGAAGCGAGGGCCATCGCCGACTGGCTCTTCTCCTTCGACGGCCCCCCGGGGCGGATGGGCATGGGCATGATGATGATGATGGGCCGCGGGCGGGGCATGATGGGTCCCATGCGCTAGAAGGGGTATTTCCGCCTGAGGGACGCCCGCCAAAGATCTGATCGGCCTGGCGGGGAACGCCATAGGGGCCGCCATCGGCTACCGCGGCTGGTCAACACTTACGGCTCGCAAGCAGACGGCCTGCGGTGAGGATTCGATAGGGGGGCAAATGGACAGGAAGTCTCAGTTGAAAAAGGAAAGGCGCGAATCACGGGAGGCAGGAGAGGAAAAGTCCGCCGCTTCCGGGCGGCGGCTGAAACCTCAAAACCTCGCCATCGTTTTGGGCTTGGCCATTTTTGCGGGTGCTTTTTTCTACTTCTTCGCTCAGCGTCCCTCCAACCTGCTCACCCTGGATGAGATCCTTCGAAATGTTTCGCACGTCCATGCCTTGTCCATCGCGAGCTCGACTTCGAGCAGTCCATCCCGTCTCATTCTGGGAACCCACGACGGCATGTTCATCAGCGAGGACGAGGGAAAAAGCTGGAGGCCTGCGCCAGGCTTTATGGGCCAGGAGGACGTCATGCAGCTCGCGGGCTCGCCGGACGGCTCCTCCTTCTACGCCGGAGGCCACAGCATTGCCGTCATGGCTTCGAAAGATGGCGGCTCAAGCTGGGTTCCCGCGAGAGGAAACCTCCCTGGGACGGACGTGCACAACCTGGCGGCCTATCCGGGAAACCATTCGATCGCCTACGCGTTCGTCGTGGGCGCGGGTCTCTCCCGCACCCGGGACGGGGGGCGGATGTGGGATCTCATGAACCGGATGCAGGGCCAAGGAATCGGCGCTCTCGTCATCTCCCAGGCTTCTCCGGACACCCTGTACGCCACTACGGGAGAAGGCATTCAGGTGAGTACGGATGGAGGGCGGGCGTGGCAGCCCTTCCGGAACGAACTCATGGGGAGGCGGCCCTTTTATCTCATCGAGGTCGCCGGTTCTCCGGGCGTCCTCCTGGCGGGCAAGGGGTGGGTCCGCCTCCGCTAGGAAGGACACTCGATGGGTCGCTTGAGTATCGGACGGGGAGGAGCCGCTTGAAATGACCAGACGGATACTGGCTCTTTCTCTCGCTGTCGGTCTTACGTTTCTGCTCGTTTCTCCGTCTTTCGCCGCCCCCGCGGCGGAGGCGGTGAAGGAGCTGATGGCGAAGCTCCTCATCTTCCAGCCGCCCGAGCGCGTCCCCCTCGACGAGTTTGAGTTAAAAGACCTGGACGGAAAGTCTGTCAGGTTTTCAAGTTTCCGCGGTAAGGTCGTGCTCGTGAACCTCTGGGCGACCTGGTGCTCCTACTGCGAGAAGGAGCGCCCGCATCTCGAGGCGCTCTACCGGAAATACAAGGACAGGGGGTTCGTGGTCGTGGCGATCTCGATCGATGTCGAGGGCGCCGCGGCCGTCCGCCCTTATGTGGAGAAGCGCAAGTTGTCCTTCGTCCACCTGCTCGACCCGGAATCGGAGATCGCCCGGGGCTACTTCGGCTTGCGCGGCACGCCCACCAACTACTTCGTCGACCGGGCGGGGAACGCCGTGGGGGCGGCCATCGGCTACCGCGACTGGTCGAGCCCCGGCGCCCACAGGCTCATCGAGCTTCTGCTGGACGAGGACGTTCCGCCTTCGGGTATTCGGAAGAAAGAGGCCAAACACGATGGAAAAGAGGGATAAGCGGCTGCTCCTCCTTTTCATCCTGGGACCCATCCTCATCTTTGCCGCCTTCACCGCCTACGGCTACTGGACGCGGGACGAGGCGGCCATCCGGGCGGCGCGGGAGGTCCGGG
>JACPCT010000162.1 GCA_016184445.1 Candidatus Tectimicrobiota bacterium
CGCGGCCTCCCTCCCCGGGAGGCCCGCGGCGGGCCCGGCCGAGGGGCCGGCGGCGCACGCCTCCCTTCGGTCGGGAATGCGGACGGCCACCTTCGTGGACCTCGACGTCCTCGCCCGCAACTTCCGCGCGGTCGCGGAGGCCGCCGGGCCGGGCCGCGAGGTCATGGCCGTGGTCAAGGCCGAGGCCTACGGGCACGGGAGCCTCGAGGCCGCCCGGGCCTTCCGCCGGGCGGGGGCGCGCTGGTTCGGGGTGGCGGCGGTCGAGGAGGCGGAGGCCCTGCGCTCCCTGGAGGCTGAGGGGGGGGAGGGGGGGCTCCGGGGCGCCCGCATCCTCCTGATGAGCGGCGTCCTCCCGGAGTGCGCCCCCCGGATCGTCTCGCTGGGGCTCGACGCGGTGGTCTGGGACATGGCGCAGGCGGAGGCCCTCTCCGCGGCCGCCCAGGCCATCGGGCGGCGGACCCCGATCCACCTCAAGGTGGACTCCGGGATGGGGCGGCTGGGGGTCGCGTCCGCCGAGGCGGCGGATTTCTTGCGGAACGTATCCGGCCTTCGCGGGGTGGAAGCCGCCGGCCTCATGAGCCATCTCTCCCGGGCGGATGAGGAGGGGGGCCAGGAGGCCACGCGGCGGCAGTTCGAGGTGGTGCGGTCGGTGGAGGAGGAGTTGCGGGGGAAGGGCCTGCTTCCGCCCCTCATCCACTGCACGAACAGCGCGGGGGGGCTCCTCTTCCCGGAGGCGCCGGGAGGGCTGGTCCGGGCCGGGATCGCCCTCTATGGCTGCCCCCTGGGGCCGGCCCGCTCGGCGCCCGTCGAGCTGGCCGTGACGTGGAAGGGCGCGGTCCTTCAGGTGAAGGGGGTGGCCGCGGGCGAGCCCGTCGGCTATGGGGGCATCTACCGCCGGAAGACGGCGGGGCGGATCGCCGTCGTGGCGGTGGGCTATGCGGACGGCTATCCCCGCCTTCTCTCGAACCGGGGGGAGGCGATCTTGCGCGGCAGGCGGGTGCCCGTGGCGGGGCGGGTCTCGATGGACATGCTGACCCTGGACGTGACGGGCCTGGAGGGGGTGCGGATGGGGGAGGAGGCGATCCTCCTCGGCTCGGAGGGCGGGGAGAGCATCCCCGCCGGGGAGCTGGCCTCCCGGGCCGAGACCATCCCCTATGAGATCCTGTGCGGGATCTCCCTGCGCGTGCCCCGCGTCTACATGCGGGGGGGGCGGTGCGTGGGGGTCCGGGCGCTGCAGGGGCGGATGGCCGGGGGACCCGCCTTCGAGGAAGGGGACCGGTGAGCGACCCGATCAAGATCGAGATGCGCGGGCTGGCGAAATCCTTCGGCGCCAACCGCGTCCTGCAGGGCTTGGACCTCAAGATTCCCGCGGGGCGGATCACGGTCATCATCGGCCGGAGCGGGGAGGGGAAGAGCGTCCTCCTCAAGCACATGATCGGCCTCCTCCGGCCCGACCAGGGGCAGGTGCTCGTGGACGGGGAGGACATCACCCGGCTCCGCGGCCGGGAGCTCAACCGCGTCCGGGCCAAGTTCGGGATGCTCTTCCAGGGGGCCGCCCTCTTCGACTCCATGAACGTCGCGGAGAACGTGGCCTTCCCCCTGCGGGAGCACTCGCGCCTCTCGCCGGAGGAAATCGCCTCCCGCGTCCGGGAGAAGCTCCGCCTGGTCGGCCTCGATGGGGTAGAGGACCGCATGCCCTCCCAGCTCTCGGGCGGGATGCGCAAGCGGGTGGGCCTCGCCCGGGCCATCATCCGCGGGCCCGAGATCATCCTCTACGACGAGCCCACGACGGGTCTGGACCCCATCCTCACGGATTCGATCGATCGCCTGATCGTCCGCACCCAGGAGACGCTGAACATAACGTCGGTCCTGATCAGCCACGACCTGGACCGGGCGCTCGCCTTCGCCGACTTCGTGGCCATGCTGCACCAGGGGCGCATCGTGGCCCAGGGGGCGCCGGAGGAGCTGCGGACGATGGACGACCCCCTCGTGCGGCAGTTCCTCACCGGGAGCGCCGAAGGGCCGATCCAAGTCCTGTGAGCGCACCGATCCGCTTCCGGATACAGGCGGCCGACCCCGGCGGGAGGGCCCGGTGCGGCCTCGTGGAGACCCCCCACGGCTCCTTCGAGACGCCCGCCTTCATGGCGGTGGGGACCCAGGCCACCGTCAAGACCCTCGACCCGCGCGACCTGCGCGAGGCCGGGTGCCGGATCATCCTGGCGAACGCCTATCACCTCTCCCTCCGGCCCGGGGCGGACCGGGTCGCCCGGCTGGGGGGCCTCCACCGCTTCATGGGCTGGGAGGGGCCCATCCTCACCGACAGCGGGGGATACCAGCTCTTCAGCCTCGCCCCGCTCGCCCGGGTGACCGACGAGGGGATCGACTTCCAGAGCCACCTCGACGGCGCCCGGCAGATGCTCACCCCGGAGCGGTCGGTGGAGATCCAGGAGGCGCTGGGGGCCGACATCGCGATGGTGCTCGACGAGCCGCTGGGCTTCCCGCACACGCGGGAGGAGGCCGAGGCGGCCCTGCGGCGCACGGCGGCCTGGGCCCGCCGCTCCCGGGAGGCCCGGCGGCGGCCCGATCAGGCCCTCTTCGGGATCGTGCAGGGAGGCGCGTTCGAGGATCTGCGGCGCGCGAGCGCGGCGGAGCTGGTCCCGCTCGATTTCCCGGGCTACGCCGTCGGTGGGCTGTGCCTGGGGGAGGGCAAGCGCGAGACCGACGCCCTCCTCGCCGCCGCCGCGGACGCCCTCCCCTGGGAGAAGCCGCGCTACGTCATGGGGATGGGGACGCCCGCCGATCTCATCCGCTCGGTGCGCCTGGGGGCGGACATGTTCGACTGCGTCATGCCCACCCGCCACGCACGGCGGGGGAACCTGTTCACCTGGCAGGGGAGGCTCTCCATCAAGCGCAACGAGTTCGCGGAGGATTCCGCCCCCATCGGCCCCGCCTGCGGCTGCCCGGCCTGCCGGGGAGGATTCAGCCGGGCCTACCTGCGCCACCTCTTCCAGGCCGAGGAGGCGCTGGGCCAGCGGCTCATGACCCTTCACAACGTGTTCTTCTACCAGGAGCTGGCGGGGAGGATGCGGGAGGTCATCCGGGCGGGCCGCTTCGATTCATGGGCGGAGGAGTTGCTGGCCGGGCCGCTCGGCCGGGACCCGGAGGGCCCTCCCGGCGGCGGGCAGGGGCTCCGCCGGAGCCCGGCCGGGAGGCTCCTGCGGCCCGCCGCGCCCGGGGAAGAATAAAGCGCTGATTCTCAAAGCCTTCGGTTGACAACGCGCCGGGCCTTTGCTACCAAAGACGGGTTTTGCCCAGGCAACCATGCGGCGGGAGGGAAAATGCAGGCAACACTGTGGCAGCGGCTCCTGGACGGATTGGTCCCCGAGGCGGCGGCAGCGGCCGCCGGAGGCGGAGGGGGCGAGCCCAGCTTCATCCTCCAGCTGGCGCCGTTCTTTCTTGGCGGTGTCCTGCCGGACTTCGACGCCCACGGCGAAGGCCGCTTCAGTTTCGCCCCCGCAACCGGGGCCACGGCCTTGTCGGGTCGCCTCGCGGCCGGCGTGAGCCGGCTGGAGGTGATCGAACCGGCCTGGCGCGCCAT
>JACPCT010000163.1 GCA_016184445.1 Candidatus Tectimicrobiota bacterium
TGCAAGGCGGAGTGCCCCTCCAGCGTGGACATGGCCAAGATCAAGGCCGAGGTGCTCCAGGCCTACTGGGACCGCCACGGCGTGCCCCTGCGGGTGCGCCTCATGGGGCGGATCGCGGACCTCAACCGCCTGAGCCTCCCCTTCGCGCCGCTCGTGAACTGGACGCTCGCGAACGGCTTCGCGCGCTCCCTCATGGACCGCTTCCTGGGGGTGGACCGCCGCCGCCAGCTCCCTCCCCTGGTCCGGCCCACCCTCGAGGAGTGGTTCCGCGCCCGCCCCCGGCTCGCCATGCCCGCGCGGCGGGGCAAGGTGCTCCTCCTGAACGACACCTTCACGAACTTCCACTACCCCGAGGTGGGCAGGGCCGCCGTGCGCGTGCTGGAGGGGGCGGGCTTCGAGGTGGACCTCACCGGGCTGCGCTGCTGCGGGCGCCCCATGCTCTCCCACGGCCTCCTGCGCGACGGGCGGCGCCTCGCGGAGGAGAACCTCGTCCGCCTCTACCCCGCCCTCGCGGCCGGGACCCCCATCGTGGGGCTCGAGCCGAGCTGCCTGCTCACCTTCCGCGACGAGTACCCGGACCTCATCCCCGCCCCGGAGGCGCGGCAGCTGGCGCGCTCCTCCTTCCTCCTGGAGGAGTTTTTGGCCGACTTGAAGTCGAAGGGGGAGCTGGATCTGCGCTTCCGTGAAACGCCGGGGCGGGCCCTCTTCCACGGGCACTGCCATCAGAAGTCCCTGGTGGGGACCCGCCCCTCGCTGGACGCGCTGGGGATGGTGCCGGGGCTGAAGGTGGAGGTGATCCCCTCAGGCTGCTGCGGGATGGCCGGCTCCTTCGGCTACGAGAAGGAACACTACGACATCTCCCTCGCCATCGGCGAGTTGAAGCTCTTCCCGGCCATCCGCAAGGGGGGGGAGGAGGCGGGCGTCATCGCCAACGGCGTCTCCTGCCGCCAGCAGATCGCCAAGGGGACGGGACGGAAGGCCCGGCACGTGGCCGAGGTGCTGGCCGGGGCCCTGGAGGAGCGTCAGGCCTAGACCACCGCCGCCTCGGCCACTGCCGCCTCGGCCACATCCTCCTCGGCCAGCTGGCGGGAGGGCAGCTCGCAGGGGAAAAGCGTCTCCCGGCCCACGGCGTCGAACACGACGACGTTGCACACGCCGTTGATCTCCAGGACGTCCAGCAGGCGGGTCAGCTCCTCGTTGCGGCGGGTGCGGACCGCCATCCCCCAGACGAAATAGGGGTTAAGCCCCTCGGTGGGCTCGTCCACACTCCAAACGATTTCAATGGGTTCATTGGTCATCGCTGGACTCCTTCCCTGGAGGCCGGGATTCACTCTCTCTTTCTTTCGGCATCCGGGCCGAAAACTTAAGGGCCTCCGGGCCTATTTTTCGCCCCCACGGCGGCTTTGGCCCCCCTTCCCCCCGCGCGGCGGGAGCCAGTATGCTTGCCCGGCGTGGCCGGGGAAGGCGCGCCCTTCGCCCAAGCCGGGAGGCTGTCTTCATCTCTTCAAGAGGAGAAACGCGATGACGGAAGACTTCTATCCCCGCTTCTCGGCGCAGGAGATGGCCCGCCGCCACAGGCTGGCCCGGAAGCTGATGGAGGAGCAGGGGCTCGATTGCCTCCTGTTCTGCGCCCTGAGCGGGACCAACCGCAACAACCAGGCCAACATCTACTACCTGTCGGGCTACCGCGACTTCAACCATGCCTTCCTCATCTTCCCGCTGCGGGGCGAGCCCTCCCTCTTCGTGGGCCTCTACAACCACCTCCACAACGCCCAGGCGATGGCCGTCTTCTCCGACGTGCGGCACGGCGGCTACGGCAACCCCGAGAAAGCCGCCGCCCAGCTCGACAAGCTGGGGCTGGGCCGCGCCCGCATCGGGGTGGTGGGGGTCAACCCGCGCTTCGGGATGCTGCTCTTCGAGGGGCACATGGCCTTCCTCAAGGAGAAGTTCCCCGAGGCGCGGTGGGTGGACGTCTCGGCCCGTTTCCGGGACCTGCGCATCGTCAAGAGCGAGGAGGAGATCGCCTGGCTGCGCGAAGGAGCCCGCCTGACCGACCTGGCCCTGGAGGCCCTCCAGGAGCATGCCCGGCCGGGCGTCCCCGAGTACGAGCTCTCGGGCCGCATGGTGGCCGCCTACGCGGCCGCGGGGGGCGAATCCCTCGTCCAATTCGTGACAGCCACGCCCATGGAGCGGCCCCACACCCCCCTGCCCTGGCAGAACCCCACCCGGCGGAAGCTCCAGGCGGGGGACATCATCCACACCGAGATCAGCGCCGCCTACTACGGCTACGCCGGCCAGGTCCTGCGGCCCTTCACTGTGGGGGCGGACCCAACGCCTCCCTACCGCCGCCTCTTCGGCGCCGCCCTCGAGGTGTTCCACGACATGGCGAAGGCCATGCGGGCGGGGGCGCCGGTGGGGGATATCCTGGCTGCGACGGAGAGCCTGCCCAAGAAGGGCCTGCGGATCTACGACTCCCTCGCCCACGGCTTCGGGGTGGACCTCCTCCAGCCCTCCATCGGCATCCCCGGCTCGGGCTACGCCGTCCCGCCGGCGGACTTCCGCTACCATGAGAACATGGTCATGGTCATCCAGCCAAATCCGATGGACGAGGCCGGGCGCGGCCTCCAGGTGGGCGACCTCGGGGTGGTGACGCGGGATGGCTTCCAGACGCTCCACCGCTTTCCTCTCGCCTTCCCGCGCTGCGGCTAGGGGGGAATGCGGCCAAGCGCGCGCTGGCCGCCGGACGTGAACAACAGCATCAGACGACGAAGGGGAGGACACCGTCATGCCCATGGACGCCTCAGAAGTCAGCGAAACCATTTCCAATCCCGAGGGAGGCGGCGACGAGCGCTTCCGCAAGGCCGTGGCCATCTATGTCGGCCTCCTGGCCATGTTACTGGCCATCACCAGCCTAGGCGGGGAGAACGCCTCGAAGGAGATGATGAGCTCCAACATCTCCGCCTCCAACCTGTGGGCCTTTTACCAGGCGAAGAACATCCGCCAGACGAGCTTCCGCCTGGCCGCCGATGAGCTGGAGGCCCTGCTCGCCAGCCGCCCCGACCTGGCGCCCGGCGACCGGCAGTCCATCGAGAAGAGGATCGAGGGCTACAAGCAGACCGCCGCCCGCTACGAGAGCGAGCCCAGCACGGGCGAAGGGAAAAAGGAGCTCACCGTCAAGGCCCGCGAGCAGGAGCGACGCCGGGACCGCGCCGAGAGGCAGGATTTCAACTTCGACATCTCCATCGGCCTCTTCCAGATCGCCATCGTCCTGGCCTCGGTGAGCATCCTGGCCGCCTCGCGGCTGCTTTTCTATGTCAGCGGAGCCTTGGCCCTCGCCGCCTGCGCTCTCTCGCTGAACGGGTTTTTCCTGCTCGTCCCCCTCGGCTGAGCCCCGACGCGAGGCGGGCCCCCTTCCCCCCGGAAGGCGGCCCGCTTATTGCTTTTTGATCACCGCCCGGCTCCTCAGCCGGAAGGAACCGCCTCCGCGACCGTGCTCCCCGCGGCGCGCACGACCAGCACCGGGACGGTCGCCCCCCGGATGACGCTCTCCGTCACGCTCCCCATGAGGAGGCGGCTCACGCCCGAGCGCCCGTG
>JACPCT010000164.1 GCA_016184445.1 Candidatus Tectimicrobiota bacterium
GGCTTGCCGCCCGGGGACGCGATGGGCAGGGACTCGCGGGCGCTCAAGAAAAGCTCTCCTTATTCTCCTGGTAGTCCGGGAGGCAGCAGGGATCGGGGGGGAGGAAGATAGCGCCGGCTTCTTGGGCGAGGCGCTCGACGGCCCGGACGGCGGCCTCGCGGTCCCCGGCCGGGAGGCGATCGAGGAGGGCGCGGTCCCCCGCGGCGCACTCGGCGGTGATCTCGTGGCCGAGGGCCATGCCCTCCAGGGTGGGGATGAGGCAGCAGACCCGGCGGTCCCCGGGGCGCAGCCTGCGCTCGATGAGGCCGCGCTCGGCCAGGGGGCCGGCGCAGCGGGTCGCCCCGCTGGGGGTGAGGCCCAGGCGCGCGGCGAGGGCCCCCATGGGGAGGCCCGCGCCGCCTCCCTCCTCGCAGAGGGTGCGGAGGAGGGCCCATTGGTTGAAGGTCAGGCCGCGGCAGCAGACGGCGTCGCGGCCGGCGGGCCGGCGGCGGTCGGCCAGGCGGTCGAGGGCGACCTTGAGGCGCATGCCGAGGGCGTCCTGGGCCTCCCCCGCCGGCGCCGCCGCGCCCGCCTCTCCGCTTCTTGCCGCCATGCCCTGACCCCTCCCTTAATTCGTACCAACAATATTTGACTAAGTCAAGAATAGGTCCAATCCCCCCTGCCGTCAAGCGCAATTTCACGGACGGGCGGTTGTGGCCCCGCCGGGCGGGGCCTATACTCCGAAATCCTGGATTTTCCCCGGGCAGGGGGGCTGAGGCCCCGCCCGGCGCCGAGAGGTGACCCGTGGACGACGCCGAGCTCGCCGAAATCTCCGAGGAGGCCGCCTCCGGGCGCGTCGCCGGGATCCTGGGGGACGTCCGCCAGGTCCTGCGGGTGACCCAGGCCGCTTTCTTCTTCCGCGCCCTGGCCGTGCACGAGGCCTACCTGGCGGCGGCCTGGGAGGCCCTGCGGCCGAACGTCTCCATCGCCTACTTCGAGCGCTGCGCCGACGGCCTGCGGATGCGGATGGTGCCCCCCATGCCGCCCGACGTGCCCGAGCACGGGGAGGCGCTCGATGAGCTGGGCTACCCGGCGGAGCGCGTCGCCGAGATCGCCGCGATCCTCGACCTCTACAACTATGCCAACCCCAAGAACCTCATCCTCGCGGCGGCGCTCAAGGGGGCGCTCAACGGGGTGAGGATGGGGGGGGTGAAGCCCGGCCACGCGGGCGACCTCGCGCCGCTCCCCCTGGGCCCGCCCCGCTCGATGCGGAAGGCCCCGCTGCTCGACCCCGCGCGGGCGCAGGGCAGGGCGCGCGCCGTCTTCGATGAGATCGGCCGGAGCTCGCCGGGCGGGGCGGTGGGCAGCGTGTGGCGCGCGCTGGGGAATCACCCCGAGTACCTGGAGCTGGCCTGGGGCTTCGTCCGGGAGGAGTCGCGGAAGAAGGGCTTCGAGATCACCGTCAGCCTCTCCCAGGGGGCGGCGGCCGCGGCGGCCCAGGAGTTCCCCCACCCGGTGGCGCTCGGCCGCGCCCAGGCGCTCGCCCTGGGGCTGGGCGAGGCCGAGGTGGACCTGATCGACCGCACGCTGGACCGCTTCATCCATCTCATCCCCCGCACGAACAGCTCGATCCTGCTGCTCAAGGCCGCCCTCGCGGGCGAGGGCCGGGTGCGCCGCAAGCCTTTCGAGGGGGAGTGAGGCTGTTGTCCCGCCGCGGGCGCCGCGCGCGCCCGGACCGGGCGGGCTCCGGAGGCCGGATGCGGAGGATGGCGGGGGTGCGCTTGTGACCGCCTGGCAGGCGGGCCTCGCGGTGGCGGTGTTCTTCGTCGCCGGGACGGTCAAGGGCACCATCGGTTTCGCGCTCCCCCTGATCGGTGTCCCCTTCCTCTCTATCTTCATCGGCCCCAGGGACGCCGTGATGATGATGTCCGTCCCGGTGTTCCTCACCAACCTGGCCCAGGCGTGGATCGACCGGAGGCAGTGGCGCTACGCGAAGGAGATCATCCTCTACACGGTGGCGGGCGTCCTCGCGGTGCCGGCGGGCACCATGTTCCTCCACTGGGTGGACCCCGAGGTGGCGCGCCTCATGCTGGGGCTGGCGGTGTACTTCTACCTGGCCGCCCGGGGCCTCTTCCCTCCCGTGGAGACCCTCTCCCGCGCCGGCCGGGTGGGCATCGGGGGGGGCCTGGGGGCGCTGGCGGGCTTCATGACGGGGGTGGCGAGCGTGCCCGGGCCGGTGAACGTCGTGTACTTCTCCATGTTCTCCTGGCCCAAGGAGGCGTTCATCTTCCTGATGAACGCCTTCAACACGCTGGTCGCGACCTCCCTGGTCTCCTCCCTGGCCTACCAGGGGAGCTACACGCCGAGGGCCCTCCTCTGGGTCGCGGCCTCGCTGGTCCCCATCTTCTCGGGCATGTGGCTCGGCCTTCGGCTGAGGGGCCGGCTCGACCACGAGCTCTTCTACCGCGTGGTGCGCGTGGCCCTCTTCTGCGTGGCGACGAGCCTCATCGTCCGCTCGGCCTGGAAGTTCCTCGTCTGAGGAGAGCCCGGAAATTCGGCGTTTTTTCGCTTTTTCCCCTCGATTTTCCGGGGTCAAACCGCATTTTCCGTCTGGACTTTTCAGCCGGGGAATTTATACTGAATTCGTTCACGTTACAGACGGGGGGAAGATGGGGGGCTCCATGATGGGGCGGGGGCCGAGGGGTTTCCTCGCCCGAGGGGCCGGCCCGGTGATCCTCCCGCCGTTTCGCGCGCCAAAGGGTGCCCGCCAAACTCCGTCCGGACTTGATCTTCCCTGCGCCGTGGAGTAGCTTCCCCTGCCCTGTCCGGGGCGTGGCCGTGTTGTTGACACGTCCTAGGGCGGGTGGGAGGATCCGGGCGGCCTCCGGCAGGGACGTGCCCTGCCCGGCCGGAGTCGGGCTTGCGCATACTGGAGCGCCCGTAGCTCAGCTGGACAGAGCAACGGACTTCTAATCCGTAGGCCGCAGGTTCGAATCCTGCCGGGCGCGCCAAGGCTGACCCGCTCGCGGTGGGTGTAGCTCAGCGGTTAGAGCGCCGGGTTGTGGCCCCGGAGGTCGGGGGTTCAAATCCCCTCACTCACCCCATCCACCCTCCCAGGGATGGGATTCCGCCGCTCCGCGGGCGCCCGTAGCTCAACTGGACAGAGCATCGGACTTCGGATCCGAAGGTTGTAGGTTCGAGTCCTACCGGGCGCGCCACGGCGGGCAGGGGCGGGAGCGAACGCGAATCGGCGCCCCCCGCGGGGCGCTCTTGGGCCGCTAGCTCAACTGGCAGAGCAACGGACTCTTAATCCGTCGGTTGAAGGTTCGATTCCTTCGCGGCCCACCACGAAACCAAGGGGCTGGAGGCGCGTCCTCCGGCCCCTTGCGCTTTTGGCGCCAGGCCCGGCTTGCCCGGCGGGGCGGGGTGTGTATTAATCCATGCGATTCCACCTTCATGCGCGGGGCGGCGGGGCCTGGGAGGGCCAGGCCGCCGCGGCCTTGGGGGGCAGAGCCATGGCGCCGAACTACGTGATTTCCGCCCGTGCCGGCGAGAAGGGCGCGTTCGCCCCCGAGCCCGGCCCGCCGCTCCTGCT
>JACPCT010000054.1 GCA_016184445.1 Candidatus Tectimicrobiota bacterium
AGGCCTCCCTGCGGGTGAAGTTCCCGATGGTGGAGCCCGGGAAGAAGCCGGCCCGCCGGGCGGTCCTTCCGTTCAAGGGGGGCAGGGCGAAGGGGCGGGTGAAGTCGGCGCGGACGGGATGCACAGCCAGGCCGGGGAGGCGCTCGCCAACCTCTTGGGCGACCCGCTCCAGGTGGTGGAGGGAGATGTCCACCGGCACGAAAGCCGCCGGGCGCTCCATGCGATCGAGGAGGGGCAGCGCCTTGCGGGCGCTCGAGCTGCCGTACTCGATGAGGGCGCAGTCCGCCCCGAGGGCCTCCGCCATCTCGCCCGCGCGGGCCTCGAGGATGGCCATCTCCGCCCGGGTGAGGTAGTACTCCTCGATCCCGCAGATCTCCTCGAAGAGCCGGGAGCCCCGCTCGTCGTAGAAGTACTTGCAGGGCAGCGACTTCTGGGGCCTCCGCAGGGCCGCGATGGTTTCCTGGAGGCTAGCGCCCGCGCCGGCTTCGGCGGCGGCGGAGACGGGCACTCCCGCTTTCGGATTCATGGCAGCGATCACCTGTTATGCACTGTTATGCAATGGACTCCCGTGGGACGCGCCCCGAGGGAGCATCCCGGCCGGTGTCAGGATTGTACCTTGAGACGCAGGCCGGGGGAAACCAGCCAGCGCTCCGCCGCCTCGAAGAGCCCCTGGGCCAGGAGGGCCAGCAGGGCGGCCGGCACCGCCCCCTCCAGGATGAGCCGGGTGTCGGCCAGGCGGATGCCGGTCAGGATGGGCTGCCCGTAGCCTCCGGCCCCGATGAGGGCCCCGAGGGTGGCGGTGCCCACGTTGATCACGGCCGAGGTCTTGATGCCCGCCAGGATGGCGCTCGAGGCCAGGGGCAGCTCCACGAGCCGGAGCCTCGCCGCCGGGGGCAGCCCCAGCGCCTCGGAGGACTCCCGCACTTCGACCGGGATGTCGGTGAGGCCCGTGTAGGTGTTCCGGACGATGGGGAGCAGGCTGTAGAGGAAGAGCGCCACCACCGCCGGGGGCCCCCCGATCCCGAGGACCGGGATCATGAAGACGAGGAGGGCGAGGGAGGGGATGGTTTGCACGATCCCCACGGCGGCCAGGATGGCCTGCCCCGCGGCGGGCTGCTTGGCGGCCAGGATCCCCAGCGGCAGCGCCGCCAGGACGGCGGCCCCCAGGGAGATGGCCACGAGGAGGAGGTGCTCCTGCGTGTGGCGCAGGAAGCGGCTCCAGGCGGTCTCGACCTCGGCCTTCGACTGGACGCCCATCTTCTCCGCGAGGAAGCGGACGGCCACCGCCTCCTCGGGGATGCGCTCGACCTTGGCCTGGGCGTTCATGCGGATCATGTCGGCCTCTGTGATCCGGCCTTCGAGGGAGATCATGGCCCGGACCGAGGCGGGCGCCCGGCGCTCCAGGTCGGCCCGGTAGAGCAGGACGGCGTGGTAGGCCGGGAAGTGCTTCAGGTCGTCCTGGAGGACCCGGAGCTTGTGCTGGAGGATCTCGGCGTCGGTCGAGTAGAGATCCGTCGCCTGGATCTGGTCCGCCTCGAGCGCCCGGTAGGCCAGGTCGTGGTCCAGCCCCCGCACGGTGGGGTGGGGGAGCCGGTAGCGCTCGCGCAGGCTGGGCCAGCCGTCCTTGCGGTCCATGAACTCGTTGGTGAGGAAGAGCCGGAGCGCGGGGTGGCTCCGCAGGTCCGACGATGGCGTAGGTGTTGTTGAACCCCAGGGAGCGGCTCATGCGGACCCCCACCCGCCCGAGGGCGGCGCGGAGCTGGTCGTCCGCCGCCAGCTTCTCTCCCGAGAGCAACTCCTGGGTGATGGTCCCCGTGTACTCGGGGTAGGCGTCGATCTCGCCCGAAAGGAGGGCGTTCCAGAGCACGCGGGTGCCGCCCACCTCCTTCCGGTGCACGGTCTGGTCCCCGGCGTGGCGGGAGAGGTGGGTGACGATCTCCCCGAGGATGACCGATTCGGTGAATTTCTTGGAGCCGATCCGGGGACTGGCGCCCCGGGCGGGCGCCGCGCACGCGAGCGCCCAGGCGGCGAGGAGGCCCAGGGCGGGGAGAAGGGCGCGGGCGCTCATGGGGCTCCCTCGGCGGGGCGGAGGCTCTCGAGCGGGCTCCGCTGGGCGTTGATGAATCGGGTGACGAAGGGATCCCGCGGCCGCAGGACCAGGTCCTCCAGCGTGCCCCCCTGGAGGACGGTGCCCTCCCGCAGCAGGAAGATGAGGTCGGCGAGGAAGCCCGCCTCCCCGATGTCGTGGGTCACGATGATCACGGTCTTCCGCAGCCGCGCGAAGATCTCCTTCAGGTCCTTCTGGAGGTCCGAGCGGATGAGGGGGTCGAGGGCGCCGAAGGGCTCGTCGAGGAGGAGCACGTTGGGGTCGAGCATGAGGGCGCGCATCAGGCTCACGCGCTGGCGCTGGCCGCCCGAAACCTGGGCCGGGTAGCGGCCGAGCCCCGCCGCGGGGAACTTGGTGAGCTCCACGAGCTCCTCCACCCGCCGCGCCGTCCGATCCGGGGGCCAGCCCAGGTACCTCGCCATGAAGGTGATGTTGTCGCGCACGGTCAGGTGGGGGAAGAGCCCGCCGCTCTGGATGACGTAGCCCATCTTGCGGCGCGCTTCGAGGACGTTGCCGGGGTGGATCGGTTCCTCCATGAAGATGATTTCGCCCGCGTCCGCCCGGACCAGGCCGATCATCACGCGGAGGAGGGTGCTCTTCCCGCAGCCGCTCGGGCCGATGAGGGCGACCGTCTTGCCGGCGGGGATCTGGAGGCTGGTGGGCTGGAGGGCCACCATGCCACCGAACTGTTTTGAGACGTTGCGGAGCTCCAGCATCTGAAGCGCCCCCGGGAAGCACGGATGGACGGGACGCCCCTATCTTACCCCAATCGGCGCGGCCGCCTAAAACGCCGAAACCGTGCCCTGCGCGTAGGCGCTGGCGGTGCGCAGCCGCAGCATCTGGTTGGTGCCGTCGGAGTGGAGGAAGGTGCTCGCGTCGCGCATCAGCTTCTCCATGGGGGCTTCCTGCATGATGCCCGCCCCGCCGAAGATCTCCATGCCCCAGCGGGCGCAGTTGAAGGCGACCTCGGAGGCGAAGATCTTGGCCTTCCAGCCCAGGGTGAAGTCGTAGGGCTTCTGATGGTTCACCGCCCAGGCACACCGCCAGACGAAGCTCCGGGCGAGGTCGAGGCCGGTGGCCATGTCGGCCAGCATGGTGGCGACGGCCTGGTGCTCCACGATGGGCTTCCCGCCCTGGACGCGCTCGCGGGCGTGGGCGAGCGCCCTCTCGAAGGCCGCCCGCCCGACGCCGACGCAGTTGGCCGCCGCCTCGGGCTTGCCGCAGGCGAGGAGCCGCCCTCGGATCTCCCAGAACTTCCCGATCCCGAGGATGACGTGGTCGTCGGGCACTTCGACGTCCTTGAAGAGGAGCTCGGAGTTCATGGAGAGGCGCTGGCCGATCTTCTCGTGGACCTTCCCGATGGTGAAGCCGGGCGTCTCGCGGGGGACGAGGAAGCCGGTGAGCCCGTCGCGCAGCTTCTTGGACATGTCCGTCCGGGCGCCGACCACGTAGAGGGAGGCGACGGGGCCGTTGCTGATGTAGTGCTTCATGCCGTTGACGGCCCACCGGCCGTTGCGCCGCTCGGCGCGGGTGTAGAAGGCGATGGAGGGGTCGTCGTAGTAGCCCTGGTGGTCGCTCCCCACCCCGGGCTCGGTGATGGAGATGGCGGTCAGGAAGCGGGGCTCCGCGCACAGGCGGCGCAGCCAATGGTCCTTGAGGTGGGGGGCCATGTGGTCGAGGATGTGGGCGAGCTTCCAGGTCTGGTCCAGGTTGACGGCCATCCCCAGGTCGCCCACCGCCAGCTCCTCGCCCGCCAGGCAGCAGGTGAGGACGTCGGCGCCGCCCCCGCCGAACTCCTCCGGGTAGGGGAGCTGGCGCAGGCCCACGGCGCTCGCCTTCTCCACCAGCGCCCAGGGCATCCGCTTCTTCCAGTCGGGCTCGCGGTCGAGCTCGGCCGCGACGGGCTCAATCTCCCGCCGGGCGAAATCGCGTGCCAGTTCCTGAACGGCTTTCTGCGCTTCGGTGAGGGTGAAGTCCATGGACGGCTCGCCTCCTGAATGGATGATCGCGGGGGCCGATAGGCCCTTGCAGGAATCTTGTAATGGAAGCCGCCGGCAGGGTAAAGGGGGGGGGGAGGGGCTCGCGCGGCGTTTACCCGCGGTTCGTCTCGTGTTATGGGTAGGGGTGATTCGGCCCGATCCAGCTCTCGCGTTCAAGGGTTTCCCCCCTCTTGGTGTGGGCCCCGCCGGGGCGGCCCCGGAGGTTTGCCTGTGATGAGCGGTTCCCAGGGCAAGATTCGGGCCACGGCGGTCACCAAGATCTATCAGGCGCCGAACGGGGAGCCCGTCCTGGCGCTCGAAGGCGTGGATCTCGAGGTGCGGGAGAACGAGTTTCTCTCCATCGTCGGCCCCAGCGGGTGCGGCAAGAGCACTTTCCTCTACCTCGTGGCGGGTGTCCTGGAGGTCACGTCGGGCGAAGTCCTGAAGGACGGCAAGCCCATCCAGGGGCCGGGCCCGGACCGGGGGCTGGTGTTTCAGCACTTCGCGCTCTTCCCGTGGCGGACGGTGATGGGGAACGTCAGCTACGGGCTGGAGGAGCAGGGGCTCCCGCGCTCCGAGCGGACGGACCGGGCGCGGGAGCTCATCGTGCGGGTGGGGCTCAAGGGCTTCGAAAACGTCTATCCGAACCAGCTCTCGGGGGGGATGCAGCAGCGGGTGGCCCTCGCCCGGACCCTCGCCTACGACCCCGAGGTCCTCCTGATGGACGAGCCTTTCGGCGCCCTCGACGCCCAGACCCGGCTGCTGATGCAGGAGGAGTTGCTGGAGCTCTGGAGCGAGAGGAAGAAGACGGTCATCTTCATCACCCACGACGTGCGGGAGGCGGTCTATCTCTCCGACCGGGTGGCGGTCATGACGGCGCGGCCGGGCCGGATCAAGAAGATCGTGGACACGAGGCTCTCCGATTCCGCCGCGGGGCGGATGTTCATCGAGACCCAGGAGTTCATCGAGAAGGTGAACGAGATATGGTCGCTGGTGCGGGACGAAGTGGTCATCTCTCCTCAGGCTCTTGTTCCCCCTGCCGAAGTCCGCCTTGATCCCCATCCTCATCGTGTGGCTGGGGATCGGCCACGCCTCCAAGGTCGCCGTGATCTTCCTCGGGTGCATCCTTCCCGTGATCGTGAGCTCGTTCAACGGGGCCCGGGGAGTGGACCATCACCTCGTGTGGTCGGCGCTCACCATGGGGACGGGGCGGCGGAAGCTCCTGTGGAAGGTCATCATACCGGCGGCCCTGCCGGACATCCTGAGCGGGACGCGGCTGGCCCTCGCCGTCTCGTTCGTCCTCCTCGTGAGTTCCGAGATGCTGGCGGGGAACACGGGACTGGGCTTCCTCACCTATTTTCTGGGCGAGGGGGGGGATTTCGCGGGCATGTTCGCCGCCATCTTCACGCTGACCCTGCTCGGCTTTGTGGCCGACCGGCTCTACCTCCGCCTCATGCGGCGGATCCTCGTCTGGCAGCGGGAAGGCCAGGAGTAGGCGGCCTCCGGAGGGAGGGGGATGACCGGCGCGCGGCGGTTCGGCTCCTTGCTGTTTTTCCTCCTGGCGTGGGAGACGGCCAGCCAGCTGAGGCTGGTGCCCGCCTTCTTCCTTCCTTCCTGGGTGTCCATCGTTCAGCAGGCCCGCGCGGATTTCGCCTCGGGGCAGCTCCCGGCGGACATCCTCCTCTCCATGTACCGCGCCCTGGCGGGCCTCTTCCTGGCCGTCCTGGTCGGGGTGCCCCTCGGCGCGGCGATGGGGAGGGTGAAGGCGGTCCGCTGGTTCTTCGACCCTCTCGTGTCGATCTGGCTGCCCGCCCCGAAGATTACCTTCTTTCCCATTTTCATCATCTGGTTCGGCTTCGCCAATATGTCGAAGATCGCCCTCGTCTTCGTCGCCTGCATCTTTCCCATCGTGAACATGACCTACCTCGGGACGATGAACATCGACCGCTATCTGGTCTGGTCGGCGCGGAACATGGGGACGGGGGAGCGGAAGATCCTCTGGAAGGTCGTGCTGCCGGCGGCGCTGCCCCAGGTATTCAATGGCCTTCAGATTGCATTCCCCATTTCGCTCATCGTGACCTCGGTCACGGAGATGCTGGGTGGGGGAGGGGGGGTCGGCGCCACCATGATGGAGAGCGCGCGCTTCGCGGACATGCCCCGCGTCTTCGTCTACCTCCTCGTGCTCGCTCTCGTGGGGGCGTTCTCGATGAGCCTCGTGACCCGCTTGAGGGGGCTGCTGCTCCATTGGCACGAGGAGGCCCGGGCGGGCCGCTAGGGCCCCGCCCCGCGCCTCCTCGCGCTGCGCTCCCCCGCCTGTCCCCCGGGAAGGTCAGTTCCCGGGCGCGACGCGCCGCCGGGCCTCCTCGGCGATGGACGCGTCCACGTGCTTCGCGATGTCGAGCTTGGTCTTCAGGTAGCCCAGTTCGTGCATCACGTTGACGTTGCGCTGGAGGACCGGGACGTCCACCCGGCCGTAGGGGTCGCGGTAAGAGTCGTTCGCCTTGATCAGGGACCAGGACTCATAGGCCGAGCGGGGGCGCTTGGTGAACTTGGCGGCAATGTCCAGCGCCTCGTTGCGGTTGGCCGGGTTGAGGAACCACCGCAGGGCGCGGACGTAGTCCTCCGCCATGTCCTGGACGGCGGCCCGGTTCTTCTCCAGGAACTCCCCTCGGACCGCGTGCATCAGGGCCTGAATCTTTCCCATGGCGTCCTCGGCGCCGAAGACCTTCCTGACCCTCGCCTGGATTTTCGGGTCGAATATCCAGGGGGTGCTGATCGCCGCGATGTCCACCTTCCCCTGGCTCAGCATGGCGTACATGTTGGGAAAATTGACCTCGACGGGCGTGTAGTCCCGCGTGGCCTCGAGGCCGGCCTTCCGCAGGGCGACTCGCGCCGCGATGTCGAGCGCGGTGCCGAAGGCGGGGACGGCGATCCGCTTCCCCTTGATGTCCTTGAGGGACTTGATGGGGGGATCCTTCATCACGGACCAGTAGGTGGTGTGGTGCCCCGGCTCCCCGTAGGAGAGGATGTCCAGGATGGCCTTGAGGTCGAGCTTCGCGTTCACGATAGCGGTGGCGAAGCTGGAGTAGGCGGTCCAGGCGATGTCAATCTCCTTCGCCGCCAGCATCGGGATCTGGACCGAGGTGTTGGGGGCATAGAGGAGCTGCACCTCGTAGGACTTCCCGTAGTGCCTCAGGATTTCCTTCTTCTGGAAGGGAAGGGGGGTCAGGGGGGCGGGGGGGATGCCGTGGGCGAGGCGGATATTGACCGGGGCGGCGGA
>JACPCT010000055.1 GCA_016184445.1 Candidatus Tectimicrobiota bacterium
TGGCTTCGAGGCATGCGGTCGTGGTGGTAAGCGCGGGGACCTTGCCCAGCTCCTCTATCCGCCGGATGATCTCCATGTCATGTCCCACGCCCTCGATGAAACTCCCGCTGGTGCAGCCGTAGACCATGACACCGACCCGGGCATGTGCAAGGGGGATGACGGCGGCCTCCAAGTGCCTCAGCGCCTCGTGCAGGGCCTCCACAGAGGCCTCGAGCTTCTCCCCCCAATACACGCGGCTCGCGTGAACCGCGACGCCGTCGGGGGCCATCCGGAAAAAATCGGGTTCATTCGTGTTATTCCCCGACGGCACCAAAAGGCCGATCCTGCCCCGCCACCCATACATGGCCTTCCTCCTTCCGGCTCAGCGCTCACTTTCACCGCGATTCTATCTTCGGGCGCGCCAAACGACAAGGCCGGCCCCTTCGGCACGGGAATCCGTCTCCCGCGCAACCGCCCGGGAGGACGACGGCGCGGCCCGCGCGCGCCTTTCCCGGCAAACTCTCCTCCTCAAGGGGGGAATTGCGCCGAAACGCCCCCCTCACCGGCGGATCGGTCCTCACGGGTGATCCGGCCGGGGCGCCCGGCCTCATTCCACGGGCGGGGGCGCGAAGCCGTAGTGGGGCATGAGGCGCTCCGCCTCCCCCTTCGTCCGGGTGCGGGCGACCGGCCCCTCGGCCTCCAAAGCCTTCAACAGCACCCGGGCCGCGGCGCCCGCCGCGGCCGTCAGGTCCGCCCGGCGGACCTTGTCCGATGTGTCGGCAGGGGAAAGATGAAAACCGCAGTTCGACTCATTCTCGTCCAGACCCGCCAGGATGCGCACCGCCGGCACGCCCCGGGCAACGTAGTTCGCGTGGTCGGAGTTGTTGGCCACCCACTCGCTCACCTCCCAGCGGGCCGGCTCGTCCGCCAGCGCGCCGCGCACCCAATCGGCCAGGTCGGCGAAGCCGTTGCACAAGAAGGTGAACTTGGAGCTTCCGGCCACCACGTCCAGGTTGAGGTTGAGCGCGATCCCCGCGACCTCCTGCTCTGAAAGCGCGTTCACGTAGGCCCGCGAGCCCTGCAGCCCCCACTCCTCCGCGGTGTAAAAGTGCACCTCCAGGTCATTGGCGAAACGCCCCCGGCGGGCGGCAAGATGCCGGGCAATCTCAAGCGCGGCGGCGCAGCCCGTGGCGTTGTCCAGCGCCGACTCCCCGCAGTCGTGACCGTCGTAGTGGGCGCTGAGGACGACTTTCCGCCCCCCGCCGCGGCCAGGGAGCGAGGCGATCAGATTCGCCGCGCGGGCGGGGGCGGTCTCCACCCGCACGTCGAGGTGGACTTTTCCGCCAAGGCGGCGCAGGAGCATGCCGTCCTCGCGCGAGAGGCCGACCGCCGGGATCGGCGAGCCCGTGGCCGAGGTGGAACCCGTCACGGGAAAACGGCCCGGCCGTGCGTTCACCAAAAGGAAGGCCGCCGCGCCGCGTTCCACGGCGGGCAGGAACTTCCGCCGCCGGTGGAGGGAATTCACCGAGAAGGAGTACTCCGCGTCCACGATCGCCGCCCGCCCGGGCACGGCGTGACCCGCGCGGCGGAAGTCCTCCGCCGTCCCGCGGCCAAGATCGGCCGTCTCGAGTTCCACTCCGCCCGGCGGGGTGGCCGCGCTGTAGACCAGCGGCATGAGGCGAAACTCCCAGCCCGGCGGCGCGCCGGGATGCGAAAGCTCACAGCGCGTGCACCGCCAGCCGGTGTAGCCGAACTCCCACCGCCGGACATCCGCGAGGCCCGCGCCCCGCAAGTACCGCTCCAGGTAGTCCGCCATGGCGGCTTCGGAAGGAGTGCCGCTGAAGCGTGGCCCGAGATCGCAGATCTCGTGGAAAGTGCGCCACAGCGCGGGGCCGGCATGGAGCTGGCCGGTGATGTCGCTCAGGACCGAACCGCCCGGCATGGCCGTGAGGTACCTCTCGATTGTTCCGCCAGGGGACAGCCCGGACGAGAATCCGGATACCCTATCCCTCTCGTTCCCGCAGCCGTGGGTTCAACGCCTCGTTGATTCCGTCGCCCATCAGGTTGAAGGCGATCACGGCCAGGAAGATGGCCGTGCCCGGGAAGACCGACATCCACCATCCCTGGCGGAGATACCCCTGTGCGTTGTAGAGCATGGTGCCCCAGCTGATGAGGTTTGGATCCCCCATGCCGAAGAAGCTCAGGGACGCCTCGAGAAGGATGGCCTGGGCGACATCGAGGGAGCCGGCCACCACGGCGGGGGGCAGTGCGTTGGGGAGGATATGGCGGAAGCACAGGGCCATGTTGCCCATGCCGGTGGCCCGCCCCGCCTCGATGAACTCCCGCTCCTTGAGGGTCATGAACTCCGCCCGGATGAGCCGCGCCGTCGGCGGCCAGCCCAGCACCCCGATGACGAAGATGACCTTCCCGATGCCCGCGCCGAAGAGGGAGATAATGATGAGGGCGAGGAAGAAGCGGGGCATGATCTGGAACAGCTCGGTCAGGCGCATCAGGAGGGCGTCCACCCACCGGCCGCAGAAGCCCGCCGCCGCGCCGATGGCGATGCCGATGGAACTCGACGTGATCGCGGCGAGGAAACCCACCATCAGGGAGACCCGCGCCCCGTAGAGGATCCCGCTCCATATGTCGCGCCCCTGGTTGTCCGTCCCGAACCAGTAGGCCGCCCCGGGCGGGGCGAAGGCGTCCCTCCCCACCCGCAGGGGGTCGCCCGCGGCCAGCCAGGGGACGAGGGCGCAGATCAGGATCAGGGCCACCACCCAGCCGCCCCCAGCCGCCGCGGCCCGGTTGCGCAGGAACCTTCGGGCGAAACTTTGCACGGCGCCCTTCTCCCTCAGAACCGCACGCGGGGGTCCAAGTAGGCGTAGGCGATGTCGGTCAGGAGGTTGACGACGACGATGCCCGAGCACACGACCAGGAAAATGCCCATTATCACGGGGTAGTCCCGGTTGAAGATGGAGTCGTAGAGCAGCCGCCCGATTCCCGGCCAGGCGAAGACGGTCTCGACCAGGGCGGAGCCCGCCAGCAGGAACCCGAAGTTGAAGCCGATGACGGTGACGATGGGGATGAGGCTGTTCCGGAGAGCGTGAAAGTAGACAACCTTCCCCTCGGAGAGGCCTTTGGCGCGGGCGGCGACGATGTACTCCTGCCGCAGCACCTCCAGCATGCTGGCGCGCGAGACGCGGCTGTTCAGGGCGAGGAAGCGCACGCTGAGGGCGAGGGCGGGGAGGAGGAGGTGGGCCGCGATGCTGAGCACCCAGCTCCACCCGCCGGGATCGCTCCGGAGGGAGACCATCCCCTGCGCCGGCAGCCACCGCAGCTCCAGGGCGAAGCCCATGATGAGGAGCTGGCCCAACCAGAAGACCGGCATCGAGAAACCGACGAGGGAGAGGACGCTCGTGAAGTTATCGAGCCAGGAGTAGGGCCGCCGCGATGAGAGGACACCCAGGCCGACCCCGAGCACGGCGGCGAGGAAGAGGGCCGTGCCCGAGAGGAGAAGCGTCGCGGGGAGGCGGCCCAGGATGACCTCCAGCACCG
>JACPCT010000056.1 GCA_016184445.1 Candidatus Tectimicrobiota bacterium
GAGGCCGTTCAGAACGGACAGGCGTTCGGTGCGCTCCTGGACCATCGACTCCAGGTTCCTGGCGTAATTCTCCAGTCTCCGCTTGGCATCCTTGAGCTCATCGTTCAGGCGGGCCAAGTCCTCGAAGGTCGAGAAGAGGAGCTCGATAATCTGCTGCTTGTCCGCCGTGATGTGAAGCTCCCTGCCGGCCACCTGGATCAAGACCTCCACCTCCAGGTGGCCCTTCGCCCGGAGCTCCAGGTTCTCGAAGATCCGCCGGACCCGCTCCAGGAGGTAGTCATCCTGAAATGGCTTGGGGATGAAGTTGTCGGCGCCCCGCTGCAGCCCATGGAGGATGCTCCCGGGCCCGCGGCTCCCGGTGAGGAGGACCACCGGAATCCTCTTCGTGGCTTCATTGGACTTGACCGCCTGGCAGAACGCGTAGCCGTCCACCTCGGGCATCACGATGTCGGAGATGATGAGGTCGGGCCGCTCGCGGTGGACTTTCTCCAGCCCCTCCCTCCCGTTCGCGGCCAGGATGACCCGGTAGCCCTCCTTTTCCAGGAGGAGGCGGATATGCTCGGCCTGCGTCGGGCTGTCCTCTGCCACCAGGATTTTCCGGTCCATGCGGTTCCTCTCCTACCCCTGCATCGTGATGGAGCGTATCGCCCTGGCGATCCCCTCCAGGGCGAGGACGAACTCGGCCGCGCCGAGGCGGACGGCCTCCCCCGGCATCCCGAAAATCACGCTGCTCTCCTCGTCCTGGGCGATGCACACCCCGCCCGCCTGGCGGAGCCGCAGGAGCCCCTGGGCCCCGTCCCGGCCCATGCCGGTCAAGAGAACGCCGATTGCCGAGCCGCCATGGGATTCCGCGACCGATTGCAGGAGATGATCGACCGACGGGCAGAAGCTGCCGTCGGAGGGAACCCTGGCCAGGCGGATCCGGAGATCCTTCGTGACGCCCATCTGCCATCCATCCGGGGCGAGGTGGACGACGCCCGGCCGGGCCGCCTCCTCCGCCTCGGCCAGCTTCACGGCGAGGGGGGTCTGCTTCCCGAGCCATTCGGCCAGGCCCGGCGCGAACCCCGCGGCGATGTGCTGGACGACGAGAACCGGAACGCCCAAGTCCTCCGGCAGGTTCCCCAAGATCTCGCTGAGCGCCATCGGCCCGCCGGTCGAGGCGCCGATGGCGATGAGCCGTATCTTCCGGGGGGAGGGAGGGGCGGGCCGGGGAGGGGGCGCGGGGCGCTCGCGCTTTGGCCACCGGCGCACGACCTTCACCTCCGCCATGCTCTTCACGGTCTCCACGAGCCGCCGGGCCATGTCCGCGTGATCCGGATGGCCGATCCCCGGGGGTTTTTCCGCCACCGTGAGGGCCCCCGCCTGAAGGGCCTCGAACATCATCCCCATCTCATTCTTGTTCAGGCTCGCGCTGACCATGACGATGGGGGTGGGGACCTCCTCCATGATCCGCCGGGCCGCCTCGTAGCCGTTCATGCGGGGCATGTGGACGTCCATCAGGATCACATCGGGCCGGAGCCGCCTGGCCTCATCGAGGGCCTCCTGGCCGTCCCGCGCCGCACCCGCGACCTCCAGCCCGGGATCCTGCCCGAGGAGGTAGACGAGGTACTCCCGCGTGACCGCCGAGTCCTCCGCCACCAGTGCCCGGATCATGTCCTCTCCATGCGACAGGGCTCAGATGAGCCGCCGGATGATCTCCAGGAGGTTCGACTGATCGAAGCTCGACTTGATGATGTAGGCGTTGGCGCCCACCTCGATCCCCCGCTCCTTGTCCTCCCGGCGCTCGAGCGCCGTCACCAGGACGACGGGGAGCCCGGCGAGCTTCTGGTCCGCCCGGATCCGGGCCGTCAGCTCGAAGCCGTCCATCCGGGGCATGTCCACGTCCGAGACCACGAGGTCGAAGTCCCCCTCCCGGAGGGCCGTCCAGCCCTCCAGCCCGTCCGCCGCGACCCGCACGCGGTAGCCCGCCGCCTCCAGAAGGTTCTTCTCCATCGTCCGGGTCGTGATGGAGTCGTCCACGACGAGGACGGCCATCTGGCGCGCCTCCTCTTCCGGCGGGGCGGGCAAGGCCGCCGGCGGGGCCCCCCGCATCGAGCGGAGGAGGTCGCCCGGACGGAGGATCAGCACCAGCTGGCCGGTCCCCAGGAGGCCCGCCCCGGCCACGTTGCGGACCCGCGCGAGGGGGGGCCTGAGCTCCTTGACCAGCCCCTCCCGGTCCCCCAGGATCTCATCGGCCAGGAGCCCCAACCGCTCCTCCCCGACCCTTGCGACCACGCACGGCCGCATGCCGCTTTCGGAGCCGGAGGGGCCGCCGCGCTCCGCGAGCCCGAGCAGGGCGCCCAGCCGCCCCACGGGGAGGGGCGAGCCATTCCAGCGGGCCATCTCGCGCCCCTCGACGGTCTCCATCTGCGCCGGGTCGAGGCGGATGACCCGCTCGACGGATTCGATGGGAAGCAAGAAAGGCTGCCCGCCCGCCCGCACCAAGAGGCCCCGGAAAGCGGCGACGGCCGCGGGGAGGACCAGCCGCACGATGGTTCCCTCCCCGGGCCGGTTTTGGACTTGGATCAGGCCCCCCAGCCGTTCCACCTGCTCCTTGACGATGGCGAGCCCCAGCCCGTGGCCCGAGACGTCCGTGATGAGGGGGCTCGTGCTCAGGCCGGAGCGGAAGACCAGATCCAAGGCCGCCTCGTCCGAAAGGGCCTGGGCTTCTTCGGCGGTCAGGAAGCGGGCGCGGACCGCTTCCTCCTTCACCCGCGCCAGGTCGATTCCGCGCCCGTCGTCCTCCAGCCGAATCTCGACCCGGCCCCCCTCCAGCGGCTGGACGGCCGCCGCCACGCGGCCCCGCCGCGGCTTGCCCCCCTGGACGCGCTCCTCCGGCCGTTCGATCCCGTGGTCCACGGCGTTCCGCACCAGATGAATGAGGGGCTCCTTCATCGCCTCCAGGACCTTCCGGTCCACTTCGAGCTCCGCCTCCTGCGCTTCCCACTCCACCTCCTTGCCCTGCTCCCGGGCCAGATCACGGACCATGCGCGGGAAGAGGTCCAGCACGGCCGAGGCGGGCGTCATCCGCATCCGGCGCATCTCATCGAGCAGGCCGTCCACGGCCCCGGCGATCGCCCGCTGGTCGCGGGCGGCGTGGGCCAGCGTCTCCCGCGCCTGGGCCGCCGCGCCCCGCAGCGCCCCTTCCAGGCCCGCCGGCCCGCCCGCGGCGGCGCCCGGGCCCGGGGCGGGCGGGGTCCCCTTCAGGGCCGCGAGGCAGCCCGAGAGCACCTCCGCGATCCCGCGGATCTCCCGCAGGCGCTCGCCGGCGGCGAGCTTGGGGACCAGGAGGTCCTCGGCCTGGAGCATGAGCGCGTCCAGCCTGGCGGCGGGGAGCCGGATGATGTCGGAGGGCTGGGGCGCGGGCCCCGGCGCCCCCGCCGGGGGGTGAGGCACGGGCGCCCCGGCCGGCGCCTGGGCTTGGGCCTCGGGCGCGGCGGCGGCCCGCTCGAGGCGGCCGATCAGATCGCCCACACCGGCCGGCTCCCCGCCTGTCGGCGGCCTCCTGGAGAAGGGCCGGGATCGCCCGGCCAAGGGCGAGGCCGCCATGCGCGACGCGGCTCAGGAGCGACTCGCACGCCTGGCAGACGGCTTCGACCTCCATCAGGCTGACGGAGCGGGCGGCGCCCTTGAGCGTGTGCATCTCCCGGAACGCGGCCTCCACCGCCTCGCGGGCGCCCGCCGGAGGGAGCCCCCGCTCCAGGGCGGAGAGGTTCGCCGCGATGGCCTGGAGATGCTCCTCCGCCTCCACCCGGAAGGTGGCCAGCAGCCGCGCCCTGATGTCCCCGTTCCGCCTCGCCATGGCCGTCCTCTCGAAGGGCGACATCCGCCGCGGGAAACCGGTCAAGCGGCGATTCCGAAATCTATATTACATGCTATAGCCGCCCCGCCAGTTGCTTGAGCCTCTGCCCCAGCTGGTGGAGGTCCCGGGCGGCGGTCTCGGACTGCTTGGTGCTGGCCACGTTCTGCGCGCTCGCCTGCTTGATGT
>JACPCT010000057.1 GCA_016184445.1 Candidatus Tectimicrobiota bacterium
CGGGCAATTCGACGTGGTGGTGGTGGGCTGCGGGAACGCGGCGCTATGCGCCGCGCTCTCGGCCCGCGACGGGGGCGCCAAGGTGTTGGTGCTGGAGAAAGCGCCCGAGGCGTGGCGTGGCGGGAACTCGGCCTTCTCGGGTGGGCTCTTCCGCTTCGCTTTCAGCAGCGTTCAGGACATCTACGATCTCGTCCCCGACCTCTCCGAGGAGGAGAAGGAGACGGTCGAGATCGACCCCTACACCTCGGAGCGCTTCTTCGACGACCTGGCTCGGGTGACCGAGTACCAGACGGACGGCGATTTGGCCTCCACCCTGGTCAACGAGTCGCTGCCGACGCTCAAGTGGATGCGGTCGAAGGGCCTGCGCCTGCTCCTGGCGGGGGGGCGGCAGGCCTTCAAGGTGGGCGGCAAGCTGCGCTTTTGGGGCGGCCTGATTCTGGAAATCGTGGGTGGCGGCCGGGGGCTCGTGGACGCGCTGCTGGACGCCGCGCAGAAGGCGGGCATCGAGATCCGCTACAGCGCCAAGGCGACGCGGCTGCTGATGGACCGCCAGAGCGGCGCGGTCACGGGCGTCGAGGTGCGCGGGCCGGAGGGGCCTTACGAGATCCACGCTCCTTCAGTGGTGCTGGCCTCGGGCGGCTTCGAGGCGAACGCCGAGATGCGCTGCCGCTACCTGGGGCCCGGCTGGGAGCTCGCCAAGGTGCGGGGCACGCCCTACAACACCGGTGACGGGATCCGGATGGCGCTTGACATCGGCGCCCAGTCCTACGGCCACTGGAGCGGCTGCCACGCCGTGGCCTGGGACCTGAACGCGCCCCCCTTCGGCGACCTCACGGTGGGCGAGTCGTTCCAGAAGCATTCCTACCCCTTCGGGATCGTGGTGAATCTCGATGGGAAGAGGTTCCTCGACGAAGGGGCCGACTTCCGCAACTACACCTACGCGAAGTACGGCGGGGAGATCATGAAGCAGCCCCAGCGCACGGCGTTCCAGATCTTCGACCAGAAGGCGGTCCACCTGCTGCGCGCTGAGTACCGCATCCGCGAAGTGACGAAGGCCGAGGCGGACACGATTGAGGAGCTCGCCCAGAAGCTTGAGGTCAACGTGGAGGGCCTCGTCCAAACCGTCCGGCAGTTCAACGCGGCCGTCCAGCCCGCCGAGTTCAACCCCGCGGTCAAGGACGGCAAGTGCACGAAGGGGATCCGTCCCCCCAAGTCGAACTGGGCGCTTCCGATCGACACCCCGCCCTACCTGGGCTTTGCGGTGACGACGGGGATCACCTTCACCTTCGGGGGGCTTCGGGTGACGCCCAAGGCCGAGGTGATGAACACCGAGAACGAGGTTATCCCGGGCCTCTACGCGGCGGGCGAGCTGGTAGGGGGGGTCTATTACTTCAACTACCCGGGCGGTGCGGGCCTCACCCTGGGGGCGGTCTACGGCCGGCTGGCAGGGGCGGGGGCGGCCCGCCGCGCGGCCGGGGTCCGGGCCGGGTGAACGAGGGGGACGCCGTGGCCGGCCCGCCCCCCCCTGGCGGGGGGCCACTCCGGTGCGATCCTCGGGGAGGTGCTGGGCATGAGCGCCGGAGAGACCGCCCGGCTCCGAGAGCGCGGGGTGGTCTGACCCCCATGTTCCGCGACCGGCGCGCCGTGGTGCTGGACCTGGAGGGCGTCCTCTACGCGGGGGGCGAGGTGCTCCCCGGGGCCAAGGAGTTCCTCGCCGCCCTGGACGGCCGCGGCATCCCCCACCGCTTCATCACCAACATCTCGCGCCACTCGGCGGCGGACGTGCGCGCCCACATGGCCATCCTGGGGATCGACCCGGGGCCCGGGAGGATCGTCGGCGCGCTCGACTGGGCCGGGGAGTTCCTCCGGCGCCGCTACGGGGCGGGGCGCGTCCTCGTCCTGGGCGTGGAGACCCTCCAGGCGGCCATCCGGGCGGCGGGCTTCGAGGTCGTCCCCCCCTGGGCGGAGGGGCGCGCCGACATCGTGCTGGTGGGGCTGGACGAGGGGCTCACCCACTTCTCCCTGAGCGCGGCGGCGCGGGCGGTGTGCCGGGGGGCGCACTTCGTCGCACTGAACCCGGACGTGCGCGCCCCCCGCGAGGGGGGGAGCTTCGAGCTGGGCGGTGGCGCGGTGGCGCTCGCGGTCCAGGCGGCGGCGGGCAGGGCCCCCCTCGTCATCGGGAAGCCCGGGCCCTTCCTCTTCGAGCAGGCAATGGCGGAGCTCGGGGTAAGGGCGGCGGAGGCCGTCATGGTGGGGGACAACCTGCGCACTGACGTCGCGGGTGCCCGGGCGGCCGGGATGGCGTCGGTATGGATCAACCGCTGGGGCGCGCTGCCGGGCGACCCGGACGTGAAGCCGGACATGGAAGTGCGCCGCGTGGACGAGATCCTGCCCCACCTGCCGGGGGGCGCGCGGGGATGAGGGAGAGCTCCAGGCCCGGCGGCACCCGCGTCGTCCGCTCCTGGAGGTGGACGGCCTTCTCCCTGGCCATCGCGGCGGCGGGCGCCGCCGGGGCGGCGCTGCTCTGGCCGAGGGGCTACGGCTACTGGGCGCTCGGCGTTGCCCTCGCCGGGCTCGCCGTCGCCGCCGGCGTCTTCTTCTCCTCGGGGGCGGCTCCCTGCCCCTCCTGCGGGAAGGAGATCGCCCCCCTCGCCTTCGGCGAGAACCGCTACGTGAGGTGCCCCGCCTGCGGAGGCTACTCCGAGGGGGAGGGGGGCGCGCTCTGGGCCATCGAGCCGGACCGCGCCGCCGGGCGGCCCGAGTTCGCCCTGCCCCTCCGGGACCGGTGGAAGCTGCCCCCTCTCTGCTGCGTCTGCGGGGAGGAGGCCGTGCGGACGGAGAGAGTCACCCTCCGGCGCGCCTTCACCCGGGGCGCCTCTCCCACCACGCCCCGGCTCCCGAACCTGACGATCGAGGCCCCCCACTGCGCCCTCCACGCGGGGGGCGCGGCCCTCGACGGCGAGGCCTCCCGCGAGTTCTCGGTGGAGGCCATGAAGGGCTACCTCACCGTGCTCCGGGTGCGCTCCTACCGCTTCTACCGGGCCTTCCGGGAGCTGAACGGAGGGTGAGGGGGAGGGCCTTCGCTCACTTCCTGAAAAAGAGATTCAGCAAGACCGTCAGCACCACGCTCACCACGATCGAGGTGACGATCGGGAAGTGGAAGCTCCAGTTCTTGCCCCTGAGGTGGAGGTCCCCGGGGAGGTTCCCCAGGAAGGGGATGCGCGGGGCGAGGGTGAGGACCACCCCCAGGACGACGAGCAGCGCCCCGAAGAGGATCAGCATCCGCCCGAACTGGCCGAAGGGCTCCATCTGAGGTGACCTCAGCGGCTGGCTCAGCCCCCGGGGGCCTCTTCCCCGGTCCAGAGGCCGGGCTGGGCTTCGCCCTGCGGAGAGCCTTTGGGGAGGGCGAGGCCCAGGTGGCGGTAGCTCGCGGGGGTGGCGCGGCGCCCGCCCCGGGTGCGCTGGACGAGCCCGGTGCGGAGGAGGAAGGGCTCC
>JACPCT010000058.1 GCA_016184445.1 Candidatus Tectimicrobiota bacterium
GCCCCCATCAAGGGGAGCTCCCCGGTCTTCGCCTCGGGGCTGGCGATATTGTTCCTGGGCGAGCGCCCCCGGTGGTACGGCCTGGCGGGCGTCCTGCTGGTCGTGGCGGGGATCGTCCTGCTCTCTTCCGGCAAGACGCACGGCCGCTGGAGGCGCATCGACGCCCTCTGGCCCGTCGCGGCGGCGGCGGTCTCGGGGCTCGGCGCCGTCTTCTGGCGGATGGGCCTCCCCATGTTTCCCGATTCCACCGCGGGAGCGGCCATCGGGATGCTGGCGTCCCTGCTGCTGGTCGGAGGCTACACCCTGATTTTCATGCGCGGGGGAATATTGTCGGGCATGCGGAAGGCGTGGAAGCCCTTGCTGACCATGGGCCTTGCCGCCTCCCTGGGGGCCTACTTCTACGCGGGCGCCCTTCAGAAAGGCGAGGTCTACCGCATGACCTCGCTCATCCAGGTCTCGCCCCTCATCACCGTGCTCTTCGCCCTGCTGCTCCTGCGGCGGGTGGAGCACATCACCTGGCGCATCCCGGTCGGGGCCGCCGTCACGGTGGGGGGGGCCATCCTCGTGAACCTGCGGTGAGGCCTACACCACGGGCGACGCCCCGCCGTCCACGTTGATGGCGACCCCGGTGACGTAGGAGCCCGCGTCCGAGGCCAGGAAGCAGGCCACGTTGGCGAACTCCTCGGCGTCCCCCACCCGGCCCAGCGGGATGGTCTTCCCCATGTCCCTCATGTACTGCTCGAAGGTCTTCTCCGGCGCCTGGCGCTTGTGGTGGCCGAGCCACTGGTCGGTGACGAAGCGCCCCACGCAGAGCGCGTTGACGAGGACGTTGTGGGGGGCACCCTCCTTCGAGAGCACCTTGGTCATGGCCATGCCCGCAGCGCGGGTCACGGCCGTGGGCGCTCCCTCGCCGGCGGGGGCCTTGGCGGCGGTGTTCAGCACGTTGATGATCCGCCCCCAGCGGCGCTCCTTCATCCCCGGCAGCGCCAGCCGGCAGAGCCGGATGGCCGCGAAGAGCTTGAGGTTGAAGTCCGACAGCCAGACCTCGTCGGTCAGCTCCTCGAACTTGCCCCTCACCGAGGTGCCCGCGTTGTTGACCAGGATGTCCACCTGGCCGAAGTCGCGGACCACGGCCTGGTAGGCCTCCTGTATCTGCCCCGCCTCGCTCACGTCGCACGGGCAGGCCTTGACCTTGGCCCCGGGGGCGGCGGCCTCGATCTCCCGCTTGGTCCCGTCCAGCACCTCCGCCCGCCGGGCCAGGATGGCCACCTTCGCGCCCGCCTGGGCGAACTTCAGCGCCATCGCCCGCCCGAGCCCCCGGCTGCCGCCGGTGATGAGGGCCGAGCGTCCATCCATCCGAATCTGCATGCGGGACCTCCGGTGAAGGAAAAACAGGAAACCCGGGTTGGCCCCAGGGGACCACCCGCCGAAAGGGAGTTCGGAGGCCAGGAGTATAGGATATTCGTGGCGGGGGAGAACAGCAGCGGCCCGCCATGAGCAAGCGGGGCTTTCCCTGCGCGTCGAATGGTGGGCGGGACAGGGATCGAACCTGCGACATGCGCCTTGTAAGGGCGCCGCTCTGCCAGCTGAGCTACCCGCCCGGGAAGGACGGGGCCAGCATACCACGAAGCCTCCCCGGGGCGCTCAGGCGGAGGCCGCTTCCCCGCCCCTCCCCGCGATCCAGAGGACGACGCCCGCCAGCAGCGCCGCCGCGAGGCCGGCCAGGCCGGACCGGGCCAAGGCGTGCCGGATGTCGCGGTGCACCACCAGGTGGAGGAGCTCGCGGCCCGTCGTCAGGTCGCGCACGCCCGCGCGGACGGCGAAGACCACGCCGTGGCCCTCCTCCCCGTGCGCGCGGCGGACCTCGGCCACGCGGCCGCCCTGGGGATCGAAGAGGGCCATCAGCTCCAGCCCCCGCTCCCGCTGAAGCCTCAGGAGCGCGTCCCGCAAGCCGCCGCTGGGGTTGCCCGGGCGGGCGGCCTCCCGCGAGAGGAGGCGGGCCAGCGCGTCGGCCTCCCGCTGCACCAGCCGGAGCTCCACGGCCAGGACGGCCAGGGCGCCCGCCAGGAAGCAGAGCCCCGCGATCCCCCATCGCCGATGATCCGCCATGCGCCGCGCCCCCGCTGGGCGTGCAATCCGAACCCCGGCGGCCCGCGCCGCGGGCCGAAGCCTCCCCGGGAGACGGCCCGCCCGGCTCTCCTCTCCCGGGGGGAGAGGAGGATGCGCCAAGAACGGCGGCGGCGAACGACGGGGCCGTTTACACCAGCACCCCGCCGTTCTTCATGAACGGGCGCCCGTCCACGCGGACCTCGCCGCCCTCCCGCAGGTCGCACACCATGTCCCAGTGGAGGGCGGAGTCGTTGCGCGAGCCGCTCTCGGGATAGCCCTTGCCGAGGGCGAGGTGGACGGTGCCGCCGATCTTCTCGTCGAAGAGGATGTTCTTGGTGAAGCGCCGGATGCCGCCGTTCAGGCCGAAGGCGAACTCTCCCACCCGGGCCGCCCCGGGGTCCATGCCGATCATGCTCTTGAGGAAGGCCTCGTTCTTCTCCGCCGTGGCCTTCACCACCCTGCCGCGCTCGAAGGCGAGCTCCACGCCGTCCACCTCCCGGCCCGAGAGGCAGGCGGGGAAGGAGTAGCGGATGCGGCCGTCCACCTTCGTCTCCTCGGGGCCGGTGAAGATCTCCCCGTCCGGGAAGTTGTGGTGGCCGCAGCAGTTGATGAACCGGCGGCCCGCGATGCCGACGCGAAGCTCGGTGCCCGGTCCCGAGAGCTCGGCCACCTTGCGGCCCCTGAGCCAGCGGGCGATCTCCTGCTGGCGGGACTCGACGGCCCGCCAGCGGCGCACGCAGCCCGCCCGGTCGGCGAAGCAGGCGCCGAAGACGAAGCTCTCGTACTCGGCGAGGGACATCTCGGCGTCCTGGGCGTAGGCCTCGGTGGGGAACAGGGTGAGGGTCCAGCGGAGGCCCTTGCGGCGGGTGCGGTCGTACTCGGCGGCCCGCCGCATGAAGGTCCGCATGAGGGGCTGCCGGGCCTTCGAGGCGGCCGCCTGCCTCCTGGGGTCCACGCCCGAGAGGCGGCGGGTGTTGGTCTCGGAGAGGACGCTGATGAGGACGTCCACCCGCCCGATCTCGAAGCGGGCGACCGGCGAGAGGAAGGCCAGCTGCTCCGAGCGGGCGTGCCGGTAGAAGATCTCCTCCAGACCGGGAAGCCCGGCCTGGACATAGGGGAAGGCCCCCCGCTGCAGGCACTCCCGGTAAATCTCCCGCATCAGGGGAGCGGCAGCCGCCCCGCCCCGGATGCACACCAAGTCGCCGCGGCCGACGCGGGCCGAATAGCGGGCGATGGTTTCCGCCATCCGGCCCACCCGGGCATCTTCCACGATGTTTCCCTCCCCTGGCGGCCCCCGCCGGGACCCGAGAAAATGACGCCGGGCGGCCTTCGGGAATGATATAATAAACCCCTTCAAATGGCGTGCTCCCCGACGCTCCTCC
>JACPCT010000059.1 GCA_016184445.1 Candidatus Tectimicrobiota bacterium
GGACCCGGCCGTCCAGGGCCTCATCCTCGCCACCCCGCACTCGACCCATGTCACCATCATCGAGCAGGCGGCCTCGGCGGGCAAGCATGTCTTCGTCGAGAAGCCCCTCACCCTCACCGTGAAGGACGCCCGGCGCGCCATCGCCGCCTGCGAGAAGGCGAGGGTGACCCTGCTGGTGGGCCACCACCGCCGCCGCCAGGGGGCCAACCGCCGCATCAAGCAGATGATCGAGAAGGGCGAGCTCGGGATGGTCCACCAGCTCGAGGCCAACCTTTCCCTCCCCGGGGGGCAGACGCCGCGCCCGGGCTGGCGCTCGGACCCCAGCGAGTCCCCCGCGGGCGCCATGACGGGCCTGGGCGTCCACATGATCGACAACCTCATCTACCTGGCCGGCCCCGTGAAGCGGGTGGCCGCCTTCAGCAAGCGCCTGCTCGGCAAGAGCCAGCTCGACGACGTGACGAGCTTCATCCTCGAGTTCGAGAGCGGCCCCCTCGGCTACATCGGCTCCACCTACGTCATCCCCAAGATCTGCGTCACCTCCGCCTACGGCACCGAGGCCAACGCCTACAGCGACCAGGAGGGCGGGAAGCTCTACTTCCAGAAGAAGGGCGAGGACGTCCGCACCGAGATCCCGGTCCAGGGCGGCGACGCCCTGGCGCTGGAGCTGGCCGAGTTCGCCAACTGCATCCGCGGCACCGCCAGGCCCGAGACCGACGGCCATGCGGGCCTCCAGGTCGTGGCCGTGCTGGAGGGCGTGATCGAGAGCGCGCGGACGGGCCGCGCCGTGGACGTGGCGGCCCTGCGCGGCTAGCCCGCGCGGGCTTCGGGGCGGGGCGCTCCGGCCCCCGCCCATCTTCCCTGTTGAGGTGCACATGCCCCGGATGAACGTCGTCGGAACCTCCCCCACCAAGGCGGACGCCCTCGCCAAGGCGGTGGGGGACACCCTGTACGGGGACGATTTCCATCTCCCCGGCGAGCTCCACGCCCAGGTGGTCCGGGCGGCCCTCACCCCCGCCCGGGTGAAGAAGGTCGACGCCTCGCGCGCCCTGGCCCTGCCGGGCGTCCACTGCGTCCTGACGGCCAAGGACATCCCCGGCGTGAACGCGGGCCGCTACCCGGACTACCCGGTGCTGGTCGAGGACGTCGTGCACGACATCGGCGACGCCATCGCCCTGGTGGCCGCCGAAACGCGCGACCTGGCCGCCGAGGCGGCCCGGCTCGTGCGCGTCGCCTACGAGCCCCTCCCCGGCGCCTACGACTTCATGAAGCCCGAGGGCGAGATCCTCTGCGACTGGCGCACCGAGAAGGGGGACGCCGAGGCCGCCTTCAGGCGGCCGGACGCCGTCGTGGTGGAGAACGTCTACTTCACGGCCTGCCTGGACCACGCCTACATCGAGCCCGAGGGCGGCCTCGCCTGGGTGGACGAGCGCGGGGTGGTGAACGTCCGGGTGCCCACCCAGACCATCGAGAACTACCAGAAGGTGGCCGCCGCCCTGGGCCTTCCCGCCAGCCGGGTGCGCTACGAGTGCCCCATGCTGGGCGGCGCCTTCGGGGGGAAGGAGCACCCCCTGCTCGGCGACTTCCTCGCCCTCCTGGCCGTGAAGACGGGCCGCCCCGTCCGCATGGCCTACACCCGCGAGGAGACCATCAACACCGGGAGCAAGCGCCACCCCTTCCTCATGCGCTACAAGACCGCCGCCACCCGGGACGGCAGGCTCTTGGCGGTGGAAGTGGACATCCTGGCCGACGCCGGGGCCTACGCCGCGAACAGCAAGGGCCTCGTGATGGGCGCGCTCTGCATCAGCGGCGGGCCCTACGAGATCCCCAACGCCCGGGGCCGGGCGCGCGCCGTCCTGACCCACAACCCCTTCACCGAGGCCATGCGCGGGGTGGGGGCCAACCAGGTGTGCTTCGCCTACGAGGGCCAGATGGACGAGCTGGCGGCGCGGATCGGGATGGACCCGGCCGAGTTCCGCCGCCGCAACTTCATCAAGAAGGGCGGCACCCTCATGCAGAGGCAGCCCGTGCCCTCCCGCGTCATGCTGCCCGAGCTGATGGAGAAGGTCGTGAGGGCCATGGGCGGCCCGGCGGGCCGGGTGCCCGGGAAGGACCGCGGCCCCTGGCGCCGGGGGCGGGGGATCGCCGCCAACCTGGGCGGCTACGGCCGGCCCCGCAACGAGGGGGAGGTCTACGTCTCCCTGGAGGACGACGGGAGCGTGAACCTGCGCTGCGGCGCCTCGGACGTGGGAGCGGGCCAGACCCAGACCTGCCGCCAGGTCGCCGCCGAGGTGCTGGGGGTCCCGCTGGAGAAGGTGACGGTGGTGATGTCGGACTCCCACGTCACCCCCCTCGTGGGCATCACGGCGGGCAGCCGCCAGACCCTGATCTCGGGCGGGGCCACCTACCGCACGGGCCTGGAGCTCAGGGCCCGCCTCCTCAAGGGGGCGGCCGAGCTCCTGGAGGCCAGCCCCGAGGACCTGGGCATCCGCGAGGGCCGGATCTTCGTCAAGGCCGCCCAGGAGAGGGGCGTCACCCTCGCCCAGGCCGTCAGGAAGTGCCGCGCCATGGGGATGGAGATGTTCCACACCGGCAAGATGAAGATCGGCGACCACCGCTTCGAGGGCCACGAGAAGTACGGCGACGCGGGGGGCTGGATGGACTACACCTTCGGCGTCCACGCCGCCGAGGTGGAGGTCAACACCGAGACGGGCGAGGTCCGCCTCCTGCGCTACTGCTCGGGCCACGACGTGGGCCAGGCCATCAACGTCCAGCACGTCGAGGGGCAGTTCGAGGGCGGGGCCACCATGGGCATCGGCCACGCCCTGAGCGAGGAGCTCGTGACCCGCAAGGGCGCCCCCCTCAACAACGAGTTCCACGGCTACCTCATCCCCACCGCCGCCGAGGCCCCCGAGTGGTCGAACGTCATCGAGGAGTCGGGGGAGGGCCTCGGGCCCTACGGCGCCAAGGGCATCGGGGAGCCCCCCTGCACCGCGGGGGCGGCCGCCGTGGCCTGCGCCGTGGGCCAGGCCATCGGCGCCCGCGTCACCCGCATCCCCATCGCCCCGGACCACGTGCTGGAAGTCATGGGGAAGCTCAGGCGGGGCGGGAAGGGGAACGGCAAGCGGCGATAGGGGCAATCAGAGCGGAAAGCGAGGCGGCCCCGCGGAAGGCGGGGCCGCTTTTTTGTGTAAAATGATGTTGCCGATTCCGAGTGCAAAGGCTTTATATAGGACTGGGCACAGGGGGCCTTGAAAGAGCCTGCCCGCCTGTGAAGGCTGGAAGTGAATGCGAAGAGGTGGCGATATCGAGTCCTTCTTTTCTTCCCGCCCTGAACGCGAGCCCCCATGCTTTCCTCCCTCGACTGGCTTCTCATCGTGGGCTATCGCGCCTTCTCGCTCGCGGCGGGGGCGTGGGCCTTGGGCGCGGCCTCGGCCTGAAACAAAGCCCCCGGAGGCCGGTGAAGGCCCCCGGGGGCGGATAC
>JACPCT010000060.1 GCA_016184445.1 Candidatus Tectimicrobiota bacterium
CCATGAGGACGACGACCTGCCGCCCCGCCGAGGCGGCCACGATGATGTCCAGCCTGCCGTCGCGGTCGATGTCGGCGAGAGCCAGGGCGTGGGGGTAGCGGCCCGCCCCCGGGCGGGCCGGCTCCCCGCCGGAGCAGGCGGGATGGAAGGCGGCCCCGAGGCCGAGAAGGACGCCCAGGAGGGAGGCGCGGGCGCGGCCGGACCGGAGGGGAGCCGCCCCGGCGGCGCGGCGCGCGGCGGGCCGCCCGTCACCGCTCCTTCCGGGCACCTTCGGGCCTCCGCTCGAGACTGCGCACGTAGAAGATAACGTCCCCTATGTCCTCGTCGCTCAGCCAGAGGCCCGAGGGCGGCATGAAGCGGGATTTCCCCTCGCGCGTCCCGCCTTCCTTGACGACGCGGAAGAGCTCCTTGTCGGTGAAGCCGCGCATGAAGGCGGGGCGGGTGAGGTCCGGGACGGGCACGGGGGGGCGGGCGACCTTCGCCCGCATGTCCCATCCGCCGCCGTCCTTCCCGTGGCAGAAGACGCAGCGCTCCGTGTAGAGAACCTTCCCCCGCTCCAGGTTTTCCCTGGGCGCGGCCGCAGCAGGAGATGCGCCCGACAGGAGGAGGGCGGCCGAAAAGAGGGCGCCCCCGGGGAGAAGGGCCCCGCCCCGGGCGGCGCGGCGGATCTTCGCCATCAGCGGCGGTTGATCGCCTTGAGCGCCTGCCCAAGGGCTTCGGCCGACCCTTGCGCCGAGACGGAGGGAATCTGGGCCTGCTGCGGGGGAAAGATCAGGGGCTGCTTCAGATCGCCGCCCCAGACGATCACGTACCGCAGGACGACGCCGCCGAGAAGAACCAGGTGAAGCTTGCAGAAGAGCGGCCACCCCACCGCCCACCCGTTCTCCCTCCGCAGGAGCTTCTTCAGGAGGGGCTCAAGGACGCTCAGGGCCAGGGGGAGGACCAGCCCGAGGGTCACCACGCCCACCCAGAACCATTGGGACAACTCGCCCTTCGTCAGCATGTGGGCCGCGAGGCGGTGCCCGGGCGCGCCGTTGTTCAGGGCCGCGACGAAAAGGAAGAGCCAGATGATCTCCAGGAGGAGAACGGCCACGTCAATGAGCCCCAGCAGGGGAGCGGTAGCCTCCAGGCCGGCGCGCTGGATCCGGTCCCGGGCGCGCGCCGGGAAGGGGAGAAGCTTGACCACATAGGCGTTGATCGCGCACGCCGCCAGGCCCGTGGACAGCCCGGAGAGAAGAAAGAGCACCGGCAGGAACTGCCAGGTCCACAGGGGGACGAACTTGGCCTCGGAGAGCAGGATGCCCGTGTAGAAGCACATCGCCATCCCGAGAGGGAGAGAGACGATGGCCAGGGCCACCCTCAGGCTGCGCCTCGCCTCGTAATACCAGGCCGCGGCCATCAGCATGCTCACCGGGACGAAGATCCCGATGACCCATCCTCCGATGAGAAGCCAGGACTTGTAGTTCGTCATGAAGAGCGGGAAGAAGAAGCCGCGCTCGGGCTTCCCCAGGTGGAGGGTGAGGGCCAGGCCCCCGATCGCCATGAAGGGGAGGTTCAGGAGGGCCGAGAGGCCCGAGAGGGCGTGGTAGCGCGGGTCTTTCCCCCCGAACAGCTCGGCGCAGGCGGCGATGATGAGAATGCCGCCCGACATCCCGCCCAGGAACAGGTACCAGGGGATGTTGAAGGTCGCACCCCACTTGCTCTGCATCAGGACGATGGGATCCATTCATGCACCCCCGTTTCACGGAGCGCGAAAATGAGGGGGGAGGGCAACTGCGCGAGGCCAGCGGCCCTCCCCCCAAGGTAAACCCGGAAGATCCCGATCTACCGGTACGCGGTGCCCCAGCCCCAGGCGCCGCCTCCCGAGCCCCGGGCGGCGATCCGCTCCCTCACCACCCGGGCCACTTCCTCCGCGTCGCCCGCCACGAGGGCCTTGGTGGAGCAGACCGAGGCGCACATGGGGAGCTTCCCCTCGGCGATGCGGTTGGAGCCGTACCTCCGGCGCTCCTCGGGGGAAAAGGCCTCTTCCGGCCCGCCGGCGCAGTAGGTGCACTTGTCCATCACGCCGCGGGCGCCGAACGGCGAGCCCTTCGGGAACTGCGGGGCCCCGAAGGGGCAGGCATAGAGGCAGTAGCCGCACCCGATGCACGTCTCCTTGTTGACGTGCACGATGCCGTCGGGCCGGTGGTAAAGCGCGTCCACCGGGCAGACGGCGATGCACGGCGCCTTGGAGCAGTGCATGCAGGGGATGGCCACGTTGGTCTCGCCGGGCTGGCCCTCGTTGACGGTCACCACGCGGATGCGGGAGATCCCCTGGGGGACGTTGTTCTCGTTCTTGCACGCGACCTCGCAGCCGCCGCACTCGATGCAGCGCTTGGTGTCGATGTAGAACTTCATCCGGGCAGGAGACAGGGTAGCCATGGCTTACACCTCCGTCACTTTGCGGATTCGGCAGAGGCCGGTCTTGGTCTCCTGCATCTGCGTAAGCCGGTCGTAGCCGTAGTTGGTGACCACGTTGGCCGACTCGCCGACGCCGTAGGGCACCGTCCCCTCCGGGAACTTATGCGCCAGGGACTTGCCCTCGTAGCTCCCGCCCCAGTGGAACGGCAGGAAGATGGTGTCGGGCCCGACGCGGCGGCTCACCTTGGCCTTCACTTTCACGCGGCCGCCATAGGGCTTCCCGGGGAAGTCGGGCGGGCTCTCGATCCACATGAATTCCCCGTTCCTGATCCCGAGATCGTTGGCCAGCTTGGGGTGGATTTCCGCATACATCTCCGGCTGCAGCTCGACCAGCCACCACGAGGCGCGCTCCGAGGCGCCGCCTCCCTCGAACTCCACCTGCCGCCCGCTCGTGAGGATGATGGGGAAGTCCTTGACCCAGTCACTCTTCTGGAGGCTCTTCCACAGGGTCGGGATGCGGTAGTGGTCCTTCACGTCGTCATACGTCGGATACTTGGCGATCAGGTCCGGCCGGGGGCTGTGGAGCGGCTCGCGGTGAACCGGGATGGGCTCGAACTGAATGGTCCACGCGTCGAAGCGGGCCCGCCCGTTGCCGTAGGGGGCGAGGCCCTTCGCAAGCGCATCCTCAATGGCCTTCCCCGTCAGGTCGGTCGCGTAACCCGCCGCCAAAGGATAGCCCCCGTTGATGGAGCTCCCCTGGGGGGCGGAACCGGCGGCCGCGAGCATGGACGTGCCATCGGGCGCCTTCGGGCCCCACAGCGCGCGGAAGCCCAAGCCACCCTCCATGACGGGCACTTCGATGCGGTAGAGAATCGGAGAGCCAGGGTGCTTATCGTTCCAGCAAGGCCACGAGAGGCCCCAGTACTCGCCGTTGACCGGGCCGCCCTCCGCCCGCTTGTCGTTGACCCGGAAAGCGTGCGCCCATTCCTGCTGGCGCTTCAGGCGCGCATGGGTCTGGCCGATCATGCCGATCGAGCGCATGCCGAGGTTCCACTCGTCGATGATCGATGCG
>JACPCT010000061.1 GCA_016184445.1 Candidatus Tectimicrobiota bacterium
CACCCGCCCGAGGAGGCCGAGGAAGGCGTCCAGGCGGGCGAGCGCGGCCTCCTCGGGCCCCGCCAGCCCCCGGTGGTTCCGGAGAACGAACTCGCCGCCCGCCCCGGCCAGGCCGAACACCATGACCGCGTCGGCGCTCATCGTGTCCTGGACGACGTCGAGGACCTCCCTTTCGCGGCCGTCCTCCAGCTCCCGCTGCGAGCTCGCCAGAGCCGTGATGCGGCTGATGGCGTCGAGCTCGAGGTTCCGCAGCGCCAGCTCCTCCTCGTACTTCTTCGTGCTCTCTCGCAGGTGGCTGTTCTCGCGCTTGAGCTGGCGCAGATGCAACGCCCGGCGGCAATAAGCGAGCAGCGTTTGCTGCTCGATGGGCTTATTCAGGAAGGAGAAGACCCCCTCGGCGATGGATTCCGCCAGCACGTCGCTGGTCCCGTAGCCCGTGACGACGATCGACTCCGCATCGGGACTCGCCTGCCGCACGCGCTGGATCACCTCGATCCCCGCCGCGTCCGGCAGCCGGTAGTCCACCACCGCAAGCGCCACCTCCACCTGCCTCAGGAGGACGGCGGCCTGCGCAGCGCTCCGGGCGCAGAGGACGACGTAGCCCTCCGCCTCGAGGAGATGTTGAAAATAAGCAAGGACAGAGGGGTCATCCTCCACCACCAGCACGGCCTGAGACTCTTTGCGCACCACCCTTCCCCCCGGAGGGGCCCCCCCGTCCCCGGCAATCCGCAACGGGGGGAAACCCCTCGAGGGGATCGGGAAACCCAGGGCGCCCTGCCTTCATGAGAACCGCGCCATGGTAGTAAAAGGCCGTCATCCTGGCAACGGATTTTTCGGCTTCGACAAGCTTCCCGGCAAGACGGCGCTTCCCGCCCCCGGCCGAAACCTCAAGGCGGAAGCCGGGTTTCCCCAGGCCAAGCCGGCAATGCCGGCGGGGCGCGGCCCCCCCTCGCCGTTCCAGCCGATGGGCCGGACGGAGGGCCTCAAGGCATGGTGAACGCCTTGTCGGGGCGGATCTTGTAGATGACGCGAACCTCCCCGGGGCGGCGGTTCGGGTAGGAGTCCTTGCCCAGGTATTTCTTGGCGAGCCCGTCGATGTGGGCGTCGGCGCCCTGCTCGGTGACCTCGACCACCGTGCCCTGGATCCCCAGCCAGCGGTACATGTTCTCCGGGTCCACCAGGGCGAGGGAGACCTTCTTCCGGGCCCGCATGTTCTTGTCCTTGAGGCGCCCCTTGGCCGAGTTCAGGCGGATGAGGTCCCCCTCCGTGTCGAACCAGACGGGGGAAACCTGGGGCGCGCCGCTCGCGTTCACGGTCGCGACAAAGACGAGGGTCTTGGTCTTCAGGATTGCGGCGTGGCTTGCAGGAACTTTCGCGTGCGATGGGGACATGGGCTCTCCTCCGCGCGCACCGCCCTCAGCGGCAGTGCGGCATGACTTCCTTGGCGAACATCTCGAGGGTCTCGTCGAACCCCTGGACGGGGGGATCGATCATCAGGTTCTTGACCCCGTAGCCCTCCATCTCGCGGAGGCGTTTCACGCACTGCTCCGGGGTGCCGGTGATGGTGAAGCGATCCAGGATGTAGTCGGTGATGAGGGAGACGTGCTTGGGGCTGCGCCAATCGCTCACGTCAAAGTTGTCCAGAAGATTCCGGATCTCGGGTTTGTGCTCATCGGGCACCGACTCCAGCGTCATCCGGAAGTTGTGGTGGGCGCGGTTGGCCACCCGAGCGCGGACGCGCTCGCGCGCCTCTTTTCCGTCCCGGCCGAGCGAGACGACGGCACCGTAGATGACGTCGAGGGGCCCCAACGGCTTGTCCCGGCTCTTGATCCCCTCGCGGATGTGCCCTTCCACCCAGTCAACCGTCTCCTTGAACACCCCGCACCCGATGATGACGCCGTCGGCGACCTCGGCCGACATCTGGATGGTCCTGGGGCCCTCGGCGGAGGTGTAGACCGGAATCTTCCGTTTGCACCACATCTTCACCTTCACCCCCGGCGCGTACTCCACCTCTTCGCCCCCCACGAGGCTCCGGATCTGGCGGATGGACTCGCGCAGGGCGGCGAGCCTGGCCATCTTCTTCCCCAGGGTGTAGACCGGGGTGTCGCCCGATCCGATGCCAAAGAGGACGCGCCCTCCGGAGAGCTCGTCCAGGGTGGCGATCGCGCTGGCGGCGACGCTGTTGTCGTGAAGCACGGGGTTGGTGACCCCCGGGCCGAGCGGGATCCTCTTGGTGTTCAGGATCGCCACCGCGAGGGCCACGTTGTGGTCGCGGCAGGTCAGGTGGCTCTCGGCGACCCAGACCTGGCCGAAGCCGTTCTCCTCGGCGAACCGGGCCCGCTTGGCGATGAGGCTCAAATCATCCGGCACGAGATGAAGGCTGAAGCGCACGCCGCCGCCCTCCCGATGAAATGAACGCTTCTATGATCTCTTGGCGGCCGGCCGTCTCCGCGCCGGCCCCTGCTTTCCCCCGGCGCCCCGCCGCTTCTCCATGGAGCGGGCGATGCGGGCGTACTTGGCGGCGACGGCCTTCCGCGCCCCTTTCCCGATGAAGGCCCCCGGCGCGCTCTGATCCTGCGCCACCCCCTCGATGCCCCAGGAGGCGTCCTTGGCCACGATGAAGACCACGTCCTCCTCGTCCGTCGCCACCATGCTGTGCAGCGCGTTCGCCGGGATGTGGATGATCCCGCCCGTCCTCACCGTCTTCCGCTCGCCCTCGATCATGGCCTTGAGGCGTCCCTGCTGGACGAAGATGAACTGCTCGTTCGGGTGGCGGTGGGGGCGGCTGCCCGTCCCGGCCGGCTTGTCGATGACCCCGAAGATGATCTTCTTGCCGTCGACCCACACCCCCTCGGAGGTGCTGTAGCTCGCGCCCGCCAGGTCGCGCTTCATGGTCTTGGGGTTGTAGAACGGCACGGCACTCCCTCCTCGCGGGGACGCCCTCTCCTACATCACCTGGCCGGTGACGAGCACCCGCTTGTCGTGGCCGGCCGGGAGGCCCTTGTTCAGGGTGTCGAGGATCCAGTCCATGATGGCCGGGTAGAGGTCGGCGGCCACCTCGCCCATGGGGTGGAACACCCCCTCGTAGAGCCAGAGCTCCTTCGGGCAGGTCAGGGTCTTCATGAAGACCTCGATGTCCTCGGGGGGGCAGAGCTCGTCCATGTCGCCCGCCACGAGGAGGTAGTTGGCCTTCAGCTTGGCCGCGACCCCGGGCCAGATGCGGTCGCGCTCCTCGATGAAGTCGTCGAACTTCTGGTCGTCCAGGATGTTCGACATGTACATGTAGATGCGGCGGAAGTTCGGCTGGGCCTGGTTGAAGATGATGTCCGAGGGCCCGACGTTGGCCATCTGGCCCACCACCGCCTTGGGCCGCGGGTCGTGGGCGGCGATCTCCACCGTCCAGCGGCTCCCCATGCTCATCCCGAAGAGCGCGAGCTTGCCCTTGTCCACCTCGGGGCGGGCGCAGAGGAAGCCACCCACACCTGGTTCATGTTGCACTCGCCCTGGCCGGGGCCGTCCATCACGCACACGTTCATGCCGCGCTGGTGGCAGTAGTTGTTCCAGGGGTTGATGGCGTCTTCCTTGATCATGTCCATGCCCGGGATGATGAGCACGGTGGGCTTGGGCCCTGGGCCGGGGGCGGGCCAGAAATAGATGTAGGACCGCTTGCCCTCATCGAATTCGACCTCGTGCTTGGTCATGCCGCCCCCGAGGAGCTCCCGCATCTTGCCGTAGCAGCGCTGCACCCCCGCGTAATACTCCTTCTTCCTGGGGTGGCCGTCCACGGGGAGGAGGTGCTGCGCCCGCCCGTAGCAGAGGGCCGCGCGGTGGTAGTGGAGCGTGGCCGTGGCGGTGTGGCCCGCCGCCAGGGCCTCGGCGGCCTTCTTCTCCTGGACCCCGGCCTGGCGCGCCCACGCGGGGGGGATGGAGCGGCGGCCGCTGATCCGCTTGTAGACCGAGTTGAGGTCGATCCACCGGAAGCCGCGCTCCAGGCGGGTGCCGAGGATGCCGGGGTGGAGCACGTCCTCGTTCGGGGAGAGCGCGAGGAAGTTGTCGAAGATCCAGTTCTGGTCCGCTCGGGGGGCTTGCCGGCGCATGATTCCAAGAACCTCCTGTTGGGGGCGGGGCGCGCCCCGCCAGCCGGGAATCAATCCACCTTGGCCCGCTCGGCCATGGCCGCCGGGTCGCTGATCACCTCCACCAGGGCGGGCTTGCCGCAGGCGAGGGCCTTGCGCACGGCCGGGGCGATCTCCTCGGGCCGCTCGGCCCGGAAGCCCTCCGCCCCGAAGTCCCGGGCGATCTGGCTGAGGCTCACCTGGGTGAAGATCCACATGTCGCCCCACTTCTCGGAGGGCTTCCCGTCATAGGCGGGGATGTAGACGTTCCGCTCCTGGTTCATGGAGGAGTTGTTGTTGACGATGGTGACGGTGGGGATCTTGCAGCGGACGGCCGTCTCCAGTTCCTGGATGTGGTAGTAGAGGCCGCCGTCCCCCGTGAAGCAGACCACCGGGCGCTCCGGCAGGGCGCACTTGGCGCCGAGGGAGGCCGGGAAGGCCCAGCCGAGCGAGCCCGCGCACTTGATGAGGTCCCACTTCGTGCCGTCCTTCCAGAAGTGCTGGGAGAGCCAGACGGCCGAGTGGCCTGTGTCGCAGACGAGCAGCACGTCCTCCGGCAGGCACTCCCCCAGCTCCTTCATGATGCGCTCGGGCCGCATGGGCACGGCAGCCGAGGCACGCTGGGCCTCCTGGGCCTTGCGCCACTCGGCCACCCGCTTCTGCACGTCCTGCACCCAGCTCCCCTTGGGGGCCATGGGCCGGGAGGCGTCGAGCAGGGCCTGAACCGAGATCTTGGCGTCCCCCATGATGGAGACGGAGTTGGGGTAGTTCCGGCCCAGGTCGCTCGGGTCGATGCCGATCTGGATGGCCTCGACGCCGTGCTTGGGCACCTTCCAGAAATGGGTGAGCTGGCCGCCCGCCTCGCTCCCGATGAAGAGGACGAGGTCGGCCAGGAGCATGACGTCGTTCGCGCAGGCGCGGGAGTAGGTCCCGGGGACGCCAAAGTAGAGCGGGTGGAACTCCGGCACCAAGGGCCTGCCTCCGACGCTGGTGGCGACGGGGAGGTTGAGCTTCTCGGCGAGAGCGAGGATCTCCTTCCCCGCCCCCGAGGTGCGGGCCCCGCCACCCACAACGATGACGGGCCGCTGAGCGGCCTGGAGCCGGGCGAGGGACTTGCGGATGGCCTCCGGCTCGGGCGCCGGCCGGTGGGGGGGGATCTGCTTGTAGATATCCTCGACGATGAAGTCGAGCTCGGCCACCTCCTTCTCGATCTCGCCGTGGTTGCCGAAGTACTGAAGGTTGACCGGGCCGGGGGTGCCGGTCGTGGCCTCGCGGAAGGCCTGGCGCACCAGGTCGGGGATGCGGCCCACCTCGTCCACCTGGAGGTTCGCCTTGGTGACGGGGACGAACATGGGGTAGTCATCCACCTCCTGGTAGGCGCCCTTGTGCTTGGTCGCGCCGAAGCGGCCGCCGACCATGGAAATGACCGGGCTGTGGGCCATGTAGGCGTCGCGCAGCCCCGCCGCGAGGTTCCCCGCCCCCACCGTCTGGGCGGCGCAGACACCCGGGCGCCCGGAGGCCCGGGCGTAGCCGTCGGCCATGTAGGCCGCCGCCTTCTCGCCGTGGGTGAGAATGCGGCGGATGGGCAGGTCGTCCATCTGCGCCAGCGTCTTGCTCAAGATGGAAGGCTTGAAGAAGAACGCCTTCACCCCGTAGCCCACCAAAAGCTCCGCCAGGTACCTGGCGCCCAGCATCTTAGGCATTCCCGCCTCCAGAAAAACGCGCCCCGAACGTGATGTGCCCTTTTATTCCGCCGTGATCCCGTCGAGCTTCAGCGCCCGGCCGTTCACCTCGACGAAGCTCTTGAGGGGCACGGGCTCGACGATCAGCTGTTCGGCGTAGCAGCCCTGCTTCGCGTTGCGGACCAGGAGCGCGATCCGGTCGGCCGGCGCATCGGTCTCGAACGCGAGGAAGGTGCGCATCTCCGTGACACCCGCCTTGACCGTCCCCTTGAGGACCGAGCCCCGCACGTAGTTGTCCATCTCGATCCGGCACTTCGCGCTCTTGAGCTCGATCTTCATCATGTGCGCGTACCGCGTAACCTGGGTGAGCAGTCAGAAACCCACCGCCATGTTGAGGTAGGCCAGGGGGTTCGGGAACTCGTCGTTCCCGCCGATCCGCGAAGGCTCGTCGCAGAATATGGTGAACTGGCGGGCGCGGCCCATCTTGAGCTGGCCCTTGCCGGGGACGGTCTCGACCCCGGCCGCATGGGTGCGCAGCATGCCCTCCGCCGGGAGGTCCGGCTTGTCGATGAGGCGCTGCCCGGCGGGAACAGCCTCGGCGAAGGAGGGATCGTTCATCAGATCGTCTCTCTTAGCC
>JACPCT010000062.1 GCA_016184445.1 Candidatus Tectimicrobiota bacterium
CCTATGGGTGGCCATCGACTGGATAAGCGCCCTCCCGGGCGGCCTCAGGAGCTCCCGCCTGGGCACGCCGCTCGCCGTGTACGCGATCATCCCCCTGCTGGTCTCGATCGGCCTCAAGGGAGGCTACCTCCCCCGCCTGGAGCGGTGGGCGCCTTACCCCAGGAGCGCACCCCTCGCCAAGCGCTGCCCCGGCGAGGCCCCGAAGGCCGGCAAGGCGGCGATCGACGCCTTCATCCGCAGCTGCGCGGCCCGCTACGGCCTGGACCCCCTTCTCGTCCAGGCCATCGTCTTCGTGGAGAGCAACTACGACGCGCGAGCCGTCTCCCGCCGCGGGGCCATGGGGCTCATGCAGCTCACCCCGGACACCGCGGAGCATCTCGGCATCCGGAACCCCTTCGACCCCCACACGAACCTCGAGGGCGGCATGCTCTACCTGCGGACGCTCCTCGAACACCACAACGCCAGGCTGCCCCTCGCCCTCGCCTCCTACAACGCGGGCCCGGCCAAGGTGAAGCGGCACCAGGGGGTGCCCCCCTACGCCGAGACCAGGCAATACGTCCTCAAGGTGACGGAGCAATACAAGAAGCTGCAGCAGGCCCAGAAAGAGGGCCTGGCTCGCAAATGAGAAGGCGGCCGGCGGGGAGAGGGGCCGGCCCGCGCGGCGAGCGCGCGGCGAAAGCCTTCATCCCGGCCGGTGCGGCATGTTGTTGTGGAAGGAGCAAGCCGGGAACTATATTTGCGGCGAGGGATTCTATCCCGCCGCTGGGGAATGAGAGTTCATGATATTGGACGTGAACCTTCTGCTCTGGATCCTCGTCGGGCTGATCATCTACTTCCTGTTTTACTGGCGCTCCTCCCGCCACAAACTCTAGCTCCTTCCGGAACGCGGCCCGGCCCACGCGATTTTCGCAAGTCGATACGCAAAATGCGCAAGTGGGTGTTCGCTGGCCGCGGGCGCCGCTCCCGCAGGCCATGTTTGGGTGGATTTGCCTGATGTGGCGTCCCCAGGGGTAAGCTCGCTTAGCGTCGGTGTCAGTTGCGAAATAAACTGGAAGGGGGAGGCTTTTTTTCGCATTAGCACGGGGTGAAAGGTCTGATGTAAGATGTGCACAGGAGGTAAAGGGCGATGTTTGAGCGCATCACCTTCGACCCGAAAATCCTGGGCGGAAAAGCCTGCATCCGGGGGATGCGGATTCCCGTCTCTGTCATCGTCGGGCAGATTGCCCACGGGGCCACCTTCGGGGAGATCCTGGAAGGTTACCCGGACCTTGAGCGCGAGGACATCCAGCAGGCCGTGGAATACGCCGCTTGGCTCACCCAAGAGCAGGTTCACATCTCATAGGGGGCTGAGCGCGCTTTCTCGCCGACATGGGCGTGGATGTGCGTGTTGTCCGCTGGCTGCGGGAGCACGGCCACGACGCCGCCCATCTTCGCGACAGGGGAATGCAGCGCACCCCCGACGAAGAGATATTCTCCCGAGCCATTTCCGAGAGCAGAATCCTCCTGACCTTCGACCTCGATTTCGGTGAAATCGCCGCCCTCGCCCGCGGGCAGCGCATTGGCATTGTCCTCTTCCGGCTCCGCAATACACGCACTCCTCACGTGATCGAACGCCTCTCTCGGCTCTTGGAAAGCTCGTCCGAAACTTTGGAGAAAGGAAACGTCGTCGTGGTTGAGGAGGGGCGTTACCGAATCCGCGAGTTGCCGGTAGGCGGGACAGGCGGTTCTCTCGCGTAAATCTGGCGTCCCCAGGGGGATTCGAACCCCCGTTACCGGCGTGAAAGGCCGATGTCCTGGGCCGGGCTAGACGATGGGGACGCGCTGGGGCGGGGAGGCCCGCCCGCGGGCCTTGTCTTATACGGGTTTTCGCCCCGCCCGTCCACCGGGCGGCCCCTCACCCGCCGGGCCGGAGCGTCACCAGGAGCGCCCCCGCGAGGGTCATCGCCGCCCCCGCCGGCACCCGCCAGGTGATGTGCTCGGCCCGCCGGAACAGGACGAGCGCGATCAGCACGGTGAACAGCGGCGAGGTCTGGATGAGGGGGAGCATCCGGTACACCTCCCCCCGCTGGAGGGCGTTCACGTAGAGGAAGATCCCCAGTCCCGCCGCCACCCCGCACAGGAGGAAGGGGAGGGGGCCCTTGCGCCACTCCCCGGCGAGCCGCCGCCCCCCCAGGCGGAACCAGGTGAACGTCCCCACGATGAGGGCGGCCACCACCACCCCCACCACCGAGCCCGCCAGGGGATGGGGGAACCCCTTCAGGGCGCTCCGCCAGAAGACCGCTCCCGCCCCCGCCGCCGCGGCGGCCGCCACGGGCCACAGCGCGTCGATCCGCCGCCAGCGGCCGTGCGTCCGGCCCGAGGAGAGGGTGGCGATCCCCCCCACCACGAGCACCACCCCCGCCAGGTGATACCAGGCGGGCCGCTCCCCGAGGAAGAGGATGGCGAGAACGGCGCCGAACAAGGGGGAGCCCCCCTTGATGGGGGCGGCGCGCGCCACCCCGATCTTCGAGATGCCGATCAGGAAGAAGATCATGAAGAGGCCGGGGTTGCCCGCCCCGCCCGCCGCCACGCGCAGGTAATCGAGGCCCAGCGGGGGGAAGCGCGGCCCCGTCACCAGGGCCGCCCCGAAGAGGAACGCCAGCTCCCCCGCCAGGGTGAACACCGCCCCCGCGAGAGGGTCCCTCCCCTGGAGCCCCCGGCGGGCGAACATGTCCGCGCAGGTGAAGCACAGGGCCGAACTCAGGGCGAAGGCGGCCGCGGCGTCGAGGGTCACGTCGTCCTCGGGCAAAAAAATTCCGGCGAGGAGCGGGGCGGCCACGGATGCGTGCGGGTTCTACCGGCGGAAGCGCCGTCTCTTGGCTATCATTCCGGGCGCCGCGCCGAATAAGACATCTACACGCCAAAGGCGCGCGGGTCGCGCAGGAACTCGCGCGCCGCCTGGGCGAACACCGAGGCGCCCACGGGCAGGGCGTCCTCGTCCAGGTCGAAGCGGTTCGAGTGCAGCCCGTGCACGATGCCCCGCGCCTCGTTGCGCACCCCCACTCGGAACATCGCCGCCGGCCGCTGCCGGGCGATGTAGGCGAAGTCCTCGGCCCCCATCGAGAGGGGCATCTCCACCATCTTCTCCTCCCCGAGCACCTCCCGCGCCGCGCGCTCGATGAGGCCGGTGGCCTGGGCGCTGTTGACGAGGGCCGGGTAACCTGGGACGAACTCGCACTCCGCCTCCGTGCCGAAGGCCGAGGCGACGCCCCGGATGGTCTCCTCCATCCGACGCTTCAGGGCCTGGCGCGTCTCCTCCCGGTGGGTGCGCATGGGGCCCATGAGGCGGACCTCGTCGGGGATGATGTTGTAGGCCGTCCCCGCCTCGAGCCGGGTCACCGAGATCACCCCGGCGTCGAAGGGCTCGACGTTGCGGCTCACGATGCCCTGGAGCGCCGTGACGACGTGGGCCGCCGCCAGGATGGGG
>JACPCT010000363.1 GCA_016184445.1 Candidatus Tectimicrobiota bacterium
CTGGTGGGGGTGGGTTTCGCGTTTCAGCTCGTCCGGGACGGGCGCTTGCCCCGGTCGCCGGGGGACCGGCGGATGGATTGGGTGGTCACCGATCGGGAGGCGGTGCGTTGCCTCCCGTGTAGATACGCCCCAGGAGGCGAAGATGAGCACAACACTCTGGCTTGAGATCCTTGCCGCGGCCGTCGGGGCCGGGGTGGGGGCGCTGGTTGTCATGACGGTGCTGCGCAAGCGCGCTGGCGAGATTCTGGTGCGCGAGCGCGAGGAGTTCGAGGAGCGCGTCCGGAGCCTGGAGGCCACCTCCGAGAAGGAGGTGACCCGGCGCGTCAAGGAAGCCGAGGTGGCCCACCGGGCGGAGATGGTCCGCCTCCGGGAGGGCCTTGACCGCGACCTCAAGGACCGCCTCGAGGAGATCCAGAAGCTGGAGCGGCGCATCCTCCAGCGGGAGGAGACGCTCGACAAGCGCCGCGAGTCGCTCGATTCCAAGGAAATGGCCCTCGAGCGGCGGGAGCGCCAGCTGGGCGAGCGCGACGAGCACCTGCGCCGCGAGGAGGCGCGCTACAAGGAGCTCCAGGAGCAGGAGCTCCGCAAGCTTGAGGAGATCGCGTGCCTGAGCGCCGAGGCCAAGGAGAAGGTCGAGACCGAGGCCAAGAAAGTGCTCGCCCTGGCGGTGGAGCGCTACTCGGGCGACCACGTGGCGGAGTCCACCGTCAGCGTGGTGGACCTGCCCTCGGACGAGATGAAGGGCCGCATCATCGGGCGCGAGGGCCGGAACATCCGCGCCCTGGAGATGGCCACGGGGGTGGACATCATCATCGACGACACGCCCGAGGCCGTCGTCGTCTCGGGGTTCGACAAGGTCCGCCGCGAGACGGCCCGGCTGGCCCTCGAGGCCCTGGTGCAGGACGGGCGCATCCACCCCGGCCGCATCGAGGACGTGGTCAACAAGACCAAGCGGGAGATCGACCGCCGCATCCAGGAGGCGGGAGAGGAGGTGCTCCTCGAGCTGGGCATCCAGGGCGTCCACCCGGAGATGGTCAAGCTCCTCGGGCGCCTGCGCTACCGCACGAGCTACAGCCAGAACGCCCTCATGCACTCGAAGGAGGTGGCCCACCTTTCGGGCATGCTCGCCTCCGAGCTCCGCATCGACCCCGCGATGGCCAAGCGGGCGGGCCTCTTCCACGACATCGGCAAGGCGGTCACCCACGAGCAGGAGGGCTCCCACGTCCAGCTCGGCTACGACATCGCCAAGCGCTACAACGAGCCTTCCCAGGTGCTGAACGCCATCGTCTCCCACCACGAGGACGAGGAGCCCAACTGCATCGAAAGCCTCCTCGTGAAGGCGGCCGACACCCTCTCCGCCGCCCGGCCGGGAGCCCGGCGGGAGATGGTGCAGAGCTACATCAAGCGCCTCGAGGCCCTCGAGAAGATCGCCGAGTCGTTCAAAGGGGTCGAGAAGTGCTACGCCATCCAGGCGGGGCGCGAGATCCGGGTGGCCGTCCTCCCGGACCAGATCTCCGACTCCCAGGCCTCCTTCCTGGCCCGCGACATCGCGAAGCGCATCGAGAGCGAGCGGACCTACCCGGGAGAGATCCTCGTCACCGTCATCCGGGAAACGAGGCACACGGCCACGGCGCGCTGAGCGGCTCTTGCGAATCCTCTTCGTCGGCGACGTGAATGGAAAGACGGGCCGCCGCATGGCGGCGGCCCGCCTCCCCCTGCTCCGGCGGGAGCGGGGGGTGGACCTGTGCGTGGTGAACGGGGAGAACGCGGCGGGAGGCTTCGGCATCACGGGAGAGATGGCCGACGAGCTGTTCCGGGCCGGGGCGGACGTCATCACCTCGGGGAACCACATCTGGAACCGCAAGGAGACGGCCGACCTCCTGCTGCACGAGCCGCGCCTCCTGCGCCCCTCCAACTACCCCCCGGGCGCCCCGGGCAAGGGGATGTTCGTGGCGCCCACCCCGCACGGGCCCGCCGCCGTCATCAACCTGATGGGCCGCGTGTTCATGCCCCCCGTGGAGTGCCCCTTCCGGGAGGCGGACCGGCTTCTCGGGGAGCTCCCGCCGGAGGTGAGGATCGTCCTGGTGGACATCCACGCCGAGGCCACGAGCGAGAAGGTGGCCCTCGGCTGGCACCTCGACGGGCGGGTGAGCGCCGTGCTCGGGACCCACACCCATGTGCAGACGGCGGACGAGCGCGTCCTCCCGAAGGGGACGGCTTACCTCTCCGACGCCGGGATGACGGGGCCGGCCGATTCGGTGATCGGGATCAAGACCTCGATCGCGGTGAGGAAGTTCCTGACCGGCGTCCCCGTCCGGCTGGAGGCCGCCGACGGGCCGGCGCAGCTGAACGGCGCGCTCATCGAGGTGGAGCCCTCCTCGGGCCGGGCGACCTCCATCGAGCGGATCATCTTCCGGGAGGCAGGGCAGGGCTAAGCGGGCTTGCCGTTCCGGGCGGAGGCCTGCCGGTGGCGGGTGGCGAGGCGGTCCTTCTCCCGGCGGCGCTCGATGTGGCCGCCGAGCAGTTCCAGCCGCTCCCGGGGGGAGAGGTTTTCGAGCAGCGCCTGCTTTTCGGGGAGGGGAAGCCGGAAGAGGATCGCGGCGAGGAAGGAGAACCGGGAGGGATCAGCCCGGAGCTCCTCCTCCGGCGGGAGGTTCTGGCGGTCCGCCGCCTCCAGGCCCTCCCACACCCGCTGGACGAGCTCGGGAGGAAGGAGTTCCCCCGGGCGATCCTCCAGGGGCTGGGTCTCCCCCTGGAGATAGGGGTGGTTCTCAAAGAGCCGCAGGATCTCGAAGCGGTCCTCCCCCAGGGTGAGGATGTTCATCCGGCCGTCGGGGAATTTCTCCAGCAGGCGCGTGATGCGGGCCGTGCAGCCGATCTTGCGGATACCGCGGGCCTCGACCAGCACCACCCCGAAGAGGCGCTCCTCCTCCAGGCACTCCCCGATCATGAGCTTGTAGCGCTCCTCGAAGATGTGCAGCGGCAGGAGCTCCCCGGGGAGGAGGACGACCTGGAGCGGAAACAGGGGCAGGCGGATGTCCGGCATCATCCGGTGAGTGTAACCCGAACCGATGGCTCGCGGAATCGTGCGAAGGCTTTCCTCCCGCCAGTCTGGCGGGGGGCGGAGGTGTGTGCTATCTTGCGGAATTTCAAGGCTCAAGGGCTTCTTGAACCGTCCATTGGGGTCGCTCGAAGGATCCAGCCATGAATGGCGCTCTCCCCCAGACCTCCCGGCCCCTCCGCCCGGCCGCCCCGCAGGGCTTCTCGACCCTCTCGGGCATCCCCCTGAAGGCCTCCTACGGGCCGGAGGACGTGGATGCGAGCGGGGCGGGCCAGCCTGGGGAGCATCCCTTCACGCGGGGCATCCACCCCGACATGTACCGGGGCCGGCTCTGGACCATGCGGCAGTACGCCGGCTTCGGCACGGCCCGGGAGAGCAACGAGCGCTACCGCTATCTCCTGGCCCACGGCCAGATGGGCATCTCGGTCGCATTCGATCTGCCCACCCAGATCGGCTACGACGCCGACCATCCCCTGGCGCGCGGCGAGGTCGGGAGGGTGGGGGTCTCCATCTCCTCGGTCGAGGACATGGAGGTGCTCCTGGAGGGCATCCCCCTCGACCGCATCTCGACCTCGATGACGATCAACGCCACGGCGGCCATCCTGCTCTGCCTCTACATCGCGGTGGCCGAGCGGCGCGGCGTCCCCCCCCGCGCGCTCCGGGGAACCGTCCAGAACGACATCCTCAAGGAATACATCGCCCGCGGGACCTACATCTATCCGCCCGCCCCGAGCCTGCGCCTCATCGCCGACACCATCGCCTTCTGCCGGGATCATGCGCCCAAGTGGAACGCCATTTCCATCAGCGGCTACCACATCCGCGAGGCGGGGGCGACGGCGGTCCAGGAGGTGGCCTTCACCCTGGCCGACGCGATCGCCTACGTCGATGCCTGCCGCGGGGCGGGGCTGGACGTGGACGGCATCGGGAGGCAGCTCTCGTT
>JACPCT010000364.1 GCA_016184445.1 Candidatus Tectimicrobiota bacterium
GATGACGCCCCGGAGGCTCCGGTTCTCGTCCACGACGTAGACGTAGAAGACGTATTCCGCCTCGCTCGCCTTGCGCACCTCGGCGATGGTCTCCTCCACCGTGGCGCCCTCCGGGATCGCGACGTAGGCGTCCGTCATGATGCTCCCCGCCGTGTCCGGCGGGTAGGACATCATGCCCTCTAGGACAGCCGTATCCCGGGAGCCCAGGAGGAGCATGACCTCGGAGGCCCGCTCCTCCGGGAGCATCTCGAGGAGGTAGCGGCCGTCATCGGTGTTGAGCTCGCTGAGGAGGGCCACGATCTCCTCGTTCGGGATGGGTTCCAGCAACTCCCGGACGATGTGGGGGTCGCACTCGGTGAGGATCTCCGCCCGGTGCTCATTCCCGGGGACCAGGCGGAAGGCGGCCAGGCGCTCCTCGGGGGGAAGGTGGGAGAAGATCTGGGCCACCTCGGCCGCGTGCATCTTCTCCAGCGCGTTGGCCAGGTGGGTGTCGGCCTTGCGGCGCAGGAGGCGCCGGACCAGGTCCTCGATTCGGGCGAGCCGCAGGTCGCGCTCGTGCACCATGGGGCCTTCCCTCCCGGGCCAGGATCGTCCTTCCTGGGAGAGCAAACCCCCGGAAGGCGAGGAAGTCTAGGGAAGCTTCCCGCGGGTGTCAAACATTTGAATTTGGCTCCGATGGGCCTAGATGGGCACTTGCGCGCGCGCGTCGCCGGACGTAGTATTAGGAGGGAAGGTCCGCCCCGCGGACAGGTCCCACTTCGGAAGGGCGCGCGCTATCGCCAGGCTCCACGGCAGCCTCACCGGTCTCAAGACCCACCAGACGCGGGCGCTCGAGCGCCTCTACCGGCGCCGGGTTCCGCCCGATCATCTGATTCACCTCGAACTGGGACGCGAGATCGCCCTCCTCTCCCGCGAGCTCTCCCGCCAGATCGGCCTCCTCGTGGACCGCCTCGGGATGGTCCGCTACGTCATCGTGGGCGAGGCCAAGGGCATCGAGATCCCCGAGCTCGGCCGCGCCCGCGCGGGCACGGCCCGCCTGAGGGGCCTGCGCTGCATCCACACCCACCTGGACGGCTCCCCCCTCTCCCAGGAAGACCTGACCGACATGGCCCTCCTGCGGCTGGACGCCATGGCGGCCATCGAGGTCGCCGGGGAGGGCGGGACGGGGCGGGTTCACGTGGCTCACCTCCTCCCCCGCCCCCTGCCCGCCGAGGCGGAGGGCGCGGAGGAGGCCCCGAACGGCTCCGGCCCCGGCCGCATCCCCCCCTGGGAGATCCTGGCGTTCCCGAGCCTGGAGTGGCTGCGGCTGGACATCACCCACCTGGTGGACTCGCTGGAGGAGGAGTTCACCCGTACCCAGGACTCCCTCGCGGCCCACCGCAAGGGGGAGCGGGCGCTGCTCATCCACGTGGACACCGGGGGGAAGCGGAGCCGCACGGCCCAGGCGGAGCTCGGCGAGCTGGAGGTGCTGGTGGAGGGAGCAGGCCTCATCCCCTGCGGGCGGGTGCTCCAGCGGCGCAAGGAGGTGGACCCGCGCTTCGTCATCGGCCGCGGCCGGCTGGCCGACGTCCTCATGCGCTCCATGCAGGTCGGCGCCGAGGCCCTCGTCTTCTCCCACGAGCTCCACCCGGCCCAGATCCGCGGCCTCGCCGACTTCACCGACCTCAAGATCCTCGACCGTACCCAGATCATCCTGGACATCTTCGCCCAGCGGGCCACCAGCCGGGTGGGCAAGCTCCAGGTCGAGCTGGCCCAGCTGCGCTACATGCTCCCCCGCCTCTCCACCCGGCACACCGCCATGAGCCGCCTGACGGGCGGCATCGGGGGCCGGGGCCCGGGCGAGACGAAGCTCGAGATCCACCGCCGGCGCGCCTTCGAGCGCATCCGCCGGCTGGAGCGCGAGCTGGAGAGCCTGCAGCGCAAGCGGGCCCAGGGCCGGACCCTGAGGCAGCGGCGCGATGTCCCCGTCCTCTCCCTGGTGGGCTACACCAACGCGGGGAAGTCCACCCTCCTGAACGCCCTGACGGAGAGCCGGGTGCTGGTGGCGGATCAACTCTTCGCCACGCTGGACACCTCGAGCCGCCGCCTGCGCCTGCCCCGGGAGCAGGAGGTGATCATCACCGACACCGTGGGCTTCATCCACGATCTGCCCAAGGAACTGGTGGGGGCCTTCCGCTCCACCCTGGAGGAGCTGGGCGAGGCGGACCTGCTGCTCCACGTCATCGACTCCTCCTCCTCCAACTGCGAGGAGAGCCTGGAGGCGGTCGAGCGGCTCCTGGGCGAGCTCGGCCAGGAGCGGACGCCCATGCTCCGCATCTTCAACAAGATGGACCGGGCCGACCCGATCCTGCTGGGCAACCTCTGCCGCCGCTACGCGGGGATCGCCGTGAGCGGCCTGGACCCCCGGAGCCTCATCCCCTTGATCGAGGAAGCCTCCGAGCGGCTCTGGGAGCTGCGCGAACCCGAAACCCCCGCCCTTGAGGGCGCGGCCGTCTAGCCCGCCGCAACGTCTCCCCCCCTCCCTCCGCCCGAGGGATGCGCCATGTGGAGTCTCGAAGCAAGGAACGGGCATGCGCGAGCCCCGCTCGCCCTCGCCCCCATCCTTTCGCTGGCCCTTGCGGTGGGGGGCTGCGCCTCCACATCCCCCTCCGGGGCCAAGGCCCCGGAGGGGGGGATGTGGGACCGCACCCTGCAGGGTGTCTCCTCGGTCCTGGAGACCACGAAGACGGCTGTCACCACCACCGTGCGGCGGATCGTGCGGGAGCAGCGGGAAGGCTGGGAGGAGATGCGTGAGAAGGAGAAGAGAGAACAGGAGGCCGCCTCCGGCCCCCCCAAGCCTGAGCCCCCTGCCCTCCGCCCGCCCCAGCCGGCACCGGCGGATCGCTTCCCGGCCGGGCGCCTTGCCTCACGAGAGCAGGACCTGGGCCGGTCCGAGCAGCCCCCGGCCCGCAGCCAGGCGAACCGGGGCATCCTCCTCCTGCCGCGCATCCCCCAGACGCTGGAGCAGATCCGGGCGCGGATGGCCGAGATCGACACCCCCCTCTCCCGGGAGAGGGACCCGGACCGGCGGCGGAGCCTCACCGCCGAACGCGAGCGCCTCGCGAGCGCCCTCCAGGCCTCGATCGAGGAAGAATCCCTCATCCGGGAGATGGAGCAGCTCCGCGACCGCCTCCGGCGGCTGCAGAACCGCCTGAACGACATCCAGCGCGCCAGGCCCTAATGCGGCCCGAGGATCGCCAGGCACTCCCCGGCCGGATCGAGGAACTCGCGCGCCGCCCGGCGGGCGGAGGCGTGGGCCACCGCCTCAAGCCCCCGCCGGACGCGCTCCAGGCTGTCCACCCCCAGCCCATAAAGCGCGCCATAGGTCAGCTCCGCCGCGCGGGCGCCCGCCCGCTGGCGGCTCCGCAGGAGATCCCCCACGAGGAAGGCCTTCGCGCGCGCCAGCTCCTCCT
>JACPCT010000365.1 GCA_016184445.1 Candidatus Tectimicrobiota bacterium
GAGTGAAGCCGGGCAGGGTGTTCACCTCGTTGATGTAGACCTCGCCGGTCCGCTCCCGGAAGAAGCAATCCACCCGGGCGAGGCCCGAGCAGCCCAGGGCCAGGAAGGCGGTGCGCGCGTGGGCGCGGATGCGGTCCGCCACGCTCTCCTCCAGGGGGGCCGGGATGAGGATCTCGGTCAGGCCGGGGGTGTACTTGGCGCGGTAGTCGTACCAGCCCGTCTTGGGCCGGATCTCGGCCAGCGGGCTGGCCAAGAGCTCCCTGGCCGAGGGGCCTTCCAGGATTGCGCATTCCACCTCGTGCCCCTGGGCCTCCTCCTCGACGAGCACCTTGACGTCGTAGCCCATGGCGTCCGCGACAGCCCGCTCCAGCCGATCGCCGTCCTCCACCCGGTGGACGCCCACGCTGCTCCCCAGGGAGGCGGGCTTCACGAAGACGGGGAAGGTGAACTTCGAGTGCACCTCCGCGAGGATGCCTACCCTGCCCGCTTCCCACCGGCCCTTCGTGACCGTCAGGGTGGGGAGGGTCGGGAGCCCCGCGGCCCGCAGGACGGCCTTGGTGATGCCCTTGTCCATCGAGACCGCCGAGGCGGTGCAGCCCGAGCCCACGAAGGGGATGTCGGCCAGCTCGAGGAGGCCCTGCAGGGTGCCGTCCTCGCCGAAGGTGCCGTGGATCATGGGGATGAAGGCGTCCACCCGGGCGGCCTCCCCGCCTCCATCCGCCCGCAGCAGGGCGGGGTGGCCGGGGGCGGGGGGGAGGAGCACCTCGCGGCCCTCGGCCTCGGACGCCCCCGGGGAGGGCAAGAGGAGCCACCGCCCTTCCCGGGTCACGAGGAGGGGCAGCACCTCGTAGCGGTCCCTGTCGAGCGCTTCCAGCACGGAGCGGCCCGAGTCGAGGCTCACCTCGTGCTCGGCGGAGCGGCCGCCGAAGATCACGCCAATCCGCTTCTTGGGGTCGCCTGCCATGTCGCCAGCCGTTCCTTTTCCGGGCGGGGAAGCGTCAGCGGATGAGCCGGGAGAGGGCCTTGAAATCCTCGGTCCCGGCCACCCGCAGGAGGTCGAAGAGGGCTTGCTCGGTCGTGGTGGGCACCGCCCCGGCCCGCTCCAGGGCCGCGAGGCCGGTGCGCCAGTTGAGCTTGGAGCGGGAGCAGAGAGCGTCCGCCACGGCGTGGACGATGAAGCCGCGCTCGAGCAGGTCCAGGGCGGTCTGATAACAGCACACGTGGGTCTCGGCCCCCGTGAGGAGCACCTTCGTGCGATCAAGGCTCCGCAAACGCTCCATGAAGCCTGCGGCCCCGCAGCAGCTGAACGCCATCTTGGCGAGGGGAGCCGTCCCTGGGGGGAGGGCGGCGGCCACCTCGCCTACGGTCGCGCCCAGGCCCTTGGGGTACTGTTCGGTGATGATTACAGGGAAGGAGAGGCGCTTGGCGGCCTCGATGAGGGCCTGGATGCGGCCGATAGCCTGCCGCCGGACCTCCTCCGGCATGGCGGCCATGAGGCGCTCCTGGACGTCCACCACGACGAGGACGCATTCCTCCGGCCTGAGGCGCAAGGCTTGGATATCGCTCATCCGGCCTCCGGAGCGGCGGGCAAAGTGGCTAGGGGGTATCACAGCGCACGCGGTGGGTCAACGCCTTGATCGGCCCGGTGGGCTGCGATAGCATCCGCACCAGTTCGATCTTATGCCCTCCTCAGGGCGCCGCGCGCGCCGCTCGCATGCACCGGTGGAAAGAAGGGGGAAGCCATGGCCGGGAAGGCGAAGGTGGTCCTGACCGATTACGTCTGGGAGTCGCTGGACGTGGAGAAGAAGACCCTGGAGGGCATCGCCGAGCTGGTGGCGCTCCAGACCAAGAAGCCCGACGAGTTTATCGCCCAGGCCGGCGATTGCGACGCCCTGCTCAACACCTACGCCGGGCCCATCACCGCCGATGTCATGGCCCGCATGCCCAAGTGCCGGATCATCGCCCGCTACGGCATCGGCGTGGACACCATCGACCTCGACGCCGCCACGAAGGCCGGCATCATCGTCACTAACAACCCCACCTACTGCATCGAGGAGGTGGCCGAGCATACCATGGCCCTCCTCATGACCTGCGCGCGCAAGGTGGCGCTCTACGACCGCCTCGTGCGGGCTGGACGCTGGGAGGTGCCCCCCGGCAAGCCCATGTTCCGCCTCGTGGGGAGGACGCTGGGCCTCGTGGGCTTCGGGAACATCGCCCGCGAGGTGGCGGTGCGCGCCGCCTCCTTCGGGATGAAGGTTCTGTTCAGCGACCCCTTCGTGAACGAGGGCCAGTTCCCCGCCCCGGGGAAGAAGATGGAGCTGAACGATATACTCCGGGAGGCGGACTTCGTTTCCGTCCATCCTCCCCTCATCCCCCAAACGCGCGGGATGATGAACGACGAGGCATTCGCCCTCATGAGGCGGACGGCCTTCCTCATCAACTGCTCCCGCGGACCCATCGTCAATACCGACGCCCTCGTGCGGGCGCTGGACGCGGGGAAGATTGCCGGAGCGGCCCTCGACACCACCGACCCCGAGCCCCTGCCCAACCCCCACCCCCTGCGCGGGCGCGAGAACGTCATCATCACTCCCCACGCCGCCTGGTACAGCGAGCAGGCCATGGTGGGCCTCCAGGCCGGGGCGCCCAGCGAGGTTCGGCGGGTGCTCACGGGGGAGTGGCCGGTCAACGTGGTCAACAAGGCGGTCAAGGGAAAGAGCCGGGCGGGGCTCTAGGTTTGGCGGCACCCCTGTCGACGCCCGATTGTGCATGAGGGGAGAAAGTCCCTTGCCTGGCGTCCATCTCCGCTTGGTGACACCCGACAATGAGGCCGAGTGCCTTCGTCTGCGGGTTGACGATTCCCAGGCGAGGTTCATCGCCACGAACGCCAAGTCGCTCGCGCAGGCGAAGGCCAACCCATTGCTCGTGCCGCTCGCGATCTACGATCGGGAGGCATGCGGATATCTCAAGCCCGGCGTTCCGATGGTTGGCTTCGTGATGTATGAGGTCGACTGCGGGGTCGGCTCCATCCTCAGAATCATGATTGACCGCGCACATCAGGGAAAGGGCTATGGTCGAGCCGCCATGATCCAGGTGATTCGCCGCCTTCAGCGCTATCCCGAGGTCGAGATGATCGTGACGAGCCACCGGCACGACAATGCGGTCGCCGCCAGCTTGTTCCGCAGCCTGGGGTTCGTTCCGTGGGACGTGAGGGAGGCCGCGGAACTCAACCCCGGAGAAGTCCACCTACGGCTCCCTGATAGCGTTTGGATTGTTAAGGAGCGGGTCATGGATAAGGAGATCGTGGAATGAGCCAGGCCCCGAAGGTAAACGAGCGCACCGAGGTGCGGGACGGCATGAGGATCACCTGGCACCAGGGGATCCCGGTGGACGACGGCACCATCCTGCGCGCGGACGTCTTCCGGCCCATTGAGGACGGCA
>JACPCT010000366.1 GCA_016184445.1 Candidatus Tectimicrobiota bacterium
TCCTTCAGGCGGACGGACTCGCCCGGGTAGTAGTTGGCGTGGTGCCCGCCGAAGACGACCCGGGCCTTGGGGTGGTGCTTCTTGACCAGGGCCGCCGCCGGATTTCCTCCTCCACCCGGGCGTAATCCATGTGCAGGGCCGGCGCGTCGATGAAGTCCGTCTTCAGCCCGGTCTCCCGCTCGAAGTAGGCGGCCACGTAGAGGAGGCCCAGCCGGGGATAGACCCCTCCCCCCTGGTTGATCTGCTCGGGCAGGGAGCTCTCGATGGAGTGAGTCTCCGGCGGGGAGATGAACACGACATTCACGGGTCAGGCATCCTCCGGCCCCGGGCAGGGGTCAAATACAGAGCGGACAAAGCTTACCAAACGGGTCCATATTAGCACACTCCTCCCTTTTTGCCCCGCCGGACCGGCGCATCCCGCCCTCAGCCCCCTTTCCGGAACCTCTCCAGGCCCGGGCGGAATCGGACGCAGGGGTCCCCCCGCTCGTGGCGGGCGGTGAACCACAGGGCGTCGTAGGCCCCCGGGCGGGCGAGATAGGCCCCGGGCCGCACTTCTTCCGGGCGGACCTCGACGAGCGCCAGGGCGAACTGCCCGGCCTCGGGCACAAGGGAGGCGAGGTCGGGGGGAATTCCCGTGATCCGGTCGGCGTGCCCCGCCCCCGTGATGAGGATCGCCCCCTCCGTTCCTCCCCGCAGGGCGCGCGCCAGGGAGAGGGCCATCATCCGGTTGCGCGCCCGCCAGGCGTCGTAGAGCCCCCCCAGCCTCTCTTTCGGGATGACCCGGCAGTGGGACTCGAAAAACTCGCCCAGCACGGCCGCCCGCCGCGCCGGGTCGGGGGGCCCCAGCGCCAGCTCCTTCGCGAGGGAGGACGGAAGCTCCCCCAGCCCCCGCCGGGCGACCCGCGCGGCCAGCACGCGGGGAAGGTCGGTCGCCAGGACCGGGAGCCCGGCCCGGTGGGCGATCTCGACCAAGGGAGCGTACATGGCCCAGTCCGGCCAGTTCCGGCCCCGCCACCCCGTCACCTCGGGGACCCGCGAGAGGTCCGCCCGGGGATCGGCGAGGAGCTTGGCGAGCGCGGGCCCCGCCTCGGTGGTGAACATCTCGAACCCTAGGGCGGGCTTCCGGCCCCGCTCCAGCAGGGCCCGGTACGCCCGGGCCTGGAGCTGGTGGTGGATGGGGTTGTCGTGGATCTCCCCCAGATAGACGACCCGGGCCTGGGCCATCCACTTCCAGAGGGCCTCCTCCGCCAGGAATCCCCCCCTCCACCAGATGCGGCCAAGGAGGGGATGCTCCCCCGCCGCCTGAGCGGCGGGGAGGGGCGCGCACAAGAAAACCGCCAGCAACATCAAAACCGATAGGCGGAGGCGCGCGGCTCTCTTCTTCACGGCTGGCGCACCTCGGCGGCTGGGCGTGTAGGGACAGCCCTCGGGCAGGCACGGGGTTCCCGTAGGGGCGGGTTTCAAACCCGCCCCTACAGACCAGACCCTGCCACTAATCCCTCGGCAGGGCGGCCGGAAAAGAGTATATTCCGCCCCGAGGAGGAAGGGGATGCTCCGGATCGACCCCATGACGAGTGATGCGGACGCGGCGGACGCGCGGGCGCTCCTGGAGGAGTACGCCCGGCTGCGGGACGTCTTCACCTGCTTCGACCGGGCCGAGCGCCACCACCGGGAGCTGGCCGAGCTCTGGGAGCTCTACAGCCCCCCCTCGGGCGCCTTCTTCCTCGCCCGGGAGGAGGGCCGGCCCGCCGGCTGCATCGGCCTCCGGGATCTGGGCGGGGGAGCCTGCGAGATGAAGCGCCTCTACGTGCGCGACGCCTTCCGGGGGCGGGGCATCGGCCGCAGGCTCGCCGGGCATCTCGCCGGGGAGGCCCGGCGCATGGGATTCAGCCGCATGCGGCTGGACTCCCTCGCCTGGATGAAGGAGGCCCACGCCCTCTACCGCTCCATGGGCTTCCGCGAGATCCCCGCCTACCACGACCGGGGCCAGCCGGGGGAGATCTTCATGGAGCTGGACCTCGCGGTCCCCGCCCCCCGGCCCGCCTCCGCCTCCCCGGCCTAGGCCTTCGCCCCCAGGGCCCGGGCCGCCGCCCGCTGGTCCTCGGGCTTCACCCAGAAGATGAGGGCGAAGCGCCGCTTCCCGGCGCACAGGCCCGTCACGGCGGTCACGTTGATCTTGGCCGCGCCCAGCCTGGCCATGACCCCCGCCAGCGCCCCCGCCCGGTCGGTCCCCTGGACGAGGAACGCCTTCTTCTTCTTGCTGACCCGCAGCCGCGCGCGGCGGGCCGCCCGCAGGAAGGCGCCGCCCTTCACCGGCACGAAGTCCACCTGCACGCGCTTGCCCTCCGGGAACGCGTGGACGGCGAGGAAGCTCACCCCCGCCTTGCGGAAGGGATCGAGCATCTTCGCCCCGGCGCCGGGCTTGTCGGGCGAGGTGATGTAGTAGTAATCCACCGCTTTGATCACATCGGCCATGACCAGTCTCCTTTTCATGCAGGGCGGGCGCACGGCAGGTCTTTCCGCCAATATACGCCCTCGCGCCCCATCGCGCAGGGAGGCCCCGCGGGCGGAGGCGGAGCCGCCGCGCCGCCCAGTCGGTGTCCCGCGGTTCCGGCGCTGCCCTCCCCCCTCATTTTCCGCTCGAATATGCCGGAAATCCCCGGCGAGCCGGGCATTCCTTCCCCCCCCCGACCGCGGGAACCTCTTTCCCTCCGGGCCCGCGGTCCGGCACGAAATGAGGGGAAAATCGGCTGTGCTAAGATGGCACTCCTATCACCTCACGGACGAGGGGCGGATTCTTTGGGGGAGACCCTGATGGAGACCCAGCCCGTCGAGCGGAGGCTTGCCGCCATCCTGTCCGCGGACGTCTCGGGTTACAGCCGCCTCATGGGAGAGGACGATGAGGCAACCCTCCAGACGCTCACCCGCTACCGGGAAGTCCAGTTCTCCGCGATCGAGCGGCACCGGGGCCGGGTGGTCAACGCCCCCGGCGACGCCCTCCTGGCCGAGTTCGCCAGCGTGATCGACGCGGTGACCTGCGCCGTCGAGATCCAAAAAGCGCTCGCCGGGCGCAACGACCGGCTGCCCGAAAGCCGCCGGATGGAGTTCCGCATCGGGATCCATCTGGGCGACGTGCTGGTGAAGGAGGGCGCCCTCTACGGCGACGGCGTCAACATCGCGGCCCGGCTGGAAGGGCTGGCCAACGGGCGGGGAATCTGCATCTCCCGCACGGTTTACGAGCAGGTCCAGAAGAAGATCGATTGCGGGATCGAATACCTGGGCGAGTACCTGGTCAAGAACATCGCCGAGCCGGTCGAGGTCTACGGCGTCCGGGTGTTCCCGGGGGACCGCTCCCAGCAGCGCAGGAGAAGCCCGCTCTCCGCCTGGCACGGCGTGGCCATCGGGGTCTCCGCCGTCCTCCTGATTCAGGGCGGGG
>JACPCT010000367.1 GCA_016184445.1 Candidatus Tectimicrobiota bacterium
ATCCCGGCGGAGCAGGGCGGCCGGGCGCCGCTCCTCGATCTCGACGCGCAGGGCGTGGGGCAGCTGCCTCCGCACGCTCGCTTGGCGGACCCACGGATTAACTGCCACCCGGTTGCGGACCTGCTCCAGGTCCACGTCGAAGATGTTCAGGCCGAGCGGAAGGGCCGTCAGGCGCACGATGTCGCGCGCGTCCAGCGCCCGGTGGCCCTCCAGCACCACCTCGCTGAGCGCGAAACGGGGGCTAGTCCTCGCCCAGCGCACGGCGTGGCCTCCCAGCAGGAGGATCTCCGCGAAGACCAGGAATCCGATGGCCGGCCGGACCCAAGCCCCTCGCGTCCGCCGGGGACCCGTGCTCCGCCGCGTGGGCCTCGGCTTCGCCGGAGAGACATTCCGCCGCGGGCGGATCTCCTCCACCGGCCGGATGGCGGACGCCGCCGAAACGGCTTGAAGCCGAAGAACCGGCCGGTTCACGAGACATCCTCCCCGACGATTTTGAGCTCGAGCTCCAGGTTCAGCCCGTGAGCTTCCCGAACCCGGGCCTGGACCTCCCCGATGAGTTCCAGCACGTCCGCCGCCGTCGCCCCGCCGCGATTGACAAGGAAGTTGGCGTGAACACGGCTCACCTCGGCACCTCCCACGCGGCGGCCCTTGAGGCCCGCCGCCTCGATAAGCCGGCCCGCCCTTTCCCCCGGCGGGTTCCGGAAGATCGAACCCGCACACGGGACGCCCCACGGCTGGCGCTCTCGGCGAAGGGCGGCGTTCTCCTTCAGATAGACGCGTAGGGCCTCGGCATCCCCCCTCCTCAGCCGGAAGCGCACCGCCGTCACCACGCCTGGCTCGGGGAAGCGCGCCTCGCGGTAGATGAACGTGAGCCGGGAGGCCGGCAGGGTCTCCACCATTCCTCCCGAGAGCCGCGCCCAGCGGATGCTCTCCACGGATTCACCGACGAAGCGCTCGGCCGTGCCCGCGTTCATCGCCAGCGCCCCGCCCACCGTCCCGGGGACGCCGGCCAGGCACTCCACCCCATCCAGGCCGCGGTCCGCCGCGAAGCGGACGAGCTGGGGGATCTTCACCCCGGCACCGGCCTCGACGAGGAGGGCATCGTCCGCTACCAGGCCGATCTCCCGGAACCCGTTCACGAGGCAGATGACCACCCCCCGGATCCCGCCGTCCCGGATGAGCGTGTTGGCACCGCCGCCGAGGATGGTCATCCGCAGCCCCTCCGCCCGGCACCGCGCGATCAGTTCCACCAGCTCGGCCTCGTCCTTGGGCAGGGCGAACGCATCCGCCAGCCCCCCCACCTGGAAGGTGGTGTAGGGCGCCAGCCGCTCGCCGAAGCGGACCTCGCAGGCGAGGCCCGCCAGTTTCCGCTCCAGGCCCACAACCATCTCCTCCTCCACGAGGCAGCCCCTCATCCCGCCTCCTCCGCCTGGCTCTCCCCGGCCGATAGCCGCTCCAGCAACTCCCGGCCCGCCTTCCAGACATCCCCGGCCCCGAGCGTGAGCACCAAGTCCCCCGGCCGAGTCGCTCCCGCCAGCCGGGTGACGGCCTCCTTGACGCCCTTGACTTCCTCGCACCCCTTGTGGCCGTGGGCCCGGACCCCCTCCGCGATGGCGAAGGCGCTGACGCCCGGGATGGGCGCCTCCCCCGCCGCGTAGATGGGGGCCACGAACAGGAGGTCCGCGTCGTAGAAGGCCGTGTGGAAGGCCTTCCCGAGGTAGTGGGTCCGGGTGTAGCGGTGGGGCTGGAAGAGGACCACCAAGCGGCGCTCCGGCCAGGCTTCCCGGACCGCCCGCAGGGTGGCCCGGATTTCCTCCGGATGGTGGCCGTAGTCATCCATGACGACCACGCCCTCTGCCTCGCCGATCCGCTCGAGCCTCCGGCCAATGCCGTCGAAGCCGTGCAGTCCCGCCTGGACAGCCTCGAAGGGCACCTCCAGCTCCGAGGCAACCGCCACGGCCGCCAGGGCGTTATAGGCGTTATGGCGGCCCGGGATTCGGAGGCGGATCTCCCCCATCCGCTCGCTGCGGCGACGGACCGAGAAGACCGCCTCGCCCGCCTCGTAACGGAACTCCTCGCCGATGTAGTCCGCCTGGAAGCCGAAACCGTAAGTAAAGAAGCGCTTCTCGATGCCGGGGATGATCTCCTGCACGGCCGGATGGTCGAGGCACACGACCGAGAAGCCGTAGAACGGCACTTTGTTCACAAACTCCAGGAAGGCCTGCTTGATGGCCTGGAAGTCTCGGTAGAAGTCGAGATGCTCCTCGTCGATGTTGGTGACCACGGCGATGGTGGGCACAAGGCGGAGGAAGGTGCCGTCACTCTCGTCCGCTTCGGCGACGAGATACTCCCCCTCGCCCAGACGAGCGTTCGCGCCGATGGCATTGACCCGCCCGCCCACCACGATAGTGGGGTCCAGGCCTGCGGCAGCGAGGGTAGCGGCGATCAGCGAGGTGGTCGTCGTCTTCCCGTGGGCGCCGGCGACGGCGATGCTGTACTTCATGCGCATCAGTTCGGCCAGCATCTCCGCCCGCCGGATGACCGGGATCTTCCGGCGGCGCGCTTCGGCCACTTCGACGTTCTCCTGCGAGACCGCCGAGCTGTAGACGATCACGTCCACCCCCTCCACGTTCTCCGCGCGGTGACCCATCGCGACCTTCACCCCCAGGCGGCGGAGCCGGAAGACGGCCTCGTTCTGGGAGAGGTCCGAGCCGCTCACCGCGTAGCCCAGGTTGATTAGCACCTCCGCGATCCCGCACATGCCCGTCCCGCCGATGCCCACGAAGTGGACCCGCTGGGAGTGACGGAGCATGGGATGAGAAGTCTGCGCGCGCGCAATCATGATTTTCTCCTGTACGCGGGCCTCAGGCCGCCCGCGCCGCCTCCCGGCAAAGGGCCGCCACCGTCTCCGAGGCGTCCGGACGGGCCAGCTCCCTCGATCGGCGGGACATCTCGGCCAGCAGACGACGATCGGCCTCGAACTCCCGCAGCAGGGCGGCCAGCCTGGCGCCGCTCAGCTCCCGCTGGAGCACCATCCGGGCCGCCCCTCCCTCCGCGAGGAACCGGGCATTCGCTTCCTGGTGCCCGTGGGTCGCGCTGGGAAGGGGGACCAGCACGGCGGGAAGCCCCATGGAGGTGAGCTCCGCCACCGTCGCGGCTCCCGCCCGGGCCAGAGCCAGGTGGGCCCACTGGAACCGGTCCGCCATGTCGTAGAAAAAGGCGGCCGCCTCGGCCTCCGCCCCCGCCCCGGCATACGCCGCCCTGACCCGTTCCAGGTCGGCCTCCCCGGTCTGGTGGACGAAGCGCATCGCCCCCACGCTCTCCCCCAGGAGGGGCAGAGCTTCGACGAGGGCCTCGTTGAGGGCGTGCGCCCCCTGGCTTCCGCCGAAGACGAGCACGCGCAGGGGCCCCTCCCAGAAGGAGGCGG
>JACPCT010000368.1 GCA_016184445.1 Candidatus Tectimicrobiota bacterium
GCCGTGCCCGCCACCCGGGCGTCGGTGACGGGCGGCACCCTCGCGGCGGCCACGGGCTTCGGCGCCGGAGCCGCGGCGGACGGCACGGGCTTCTTCGACGTCGGCAACCCGTTCGCGACCAGCTCGGCCAACACCGCGGTGCAGGTCGTGGACGGGCTGGGGGTCCAGCACGCCCTCACCATCTTCCTCCGCAAGGTTGGGGTGAACGCCTGGGAGTGGCACGGCGCCCTGAAGGGGGCGGATTTGACCGGCCCCACGCCGGACATCTTCTTCGAGGAAGTGGCCAGCGGGTTCCTGCGGTTCGACGCGGAGGGGAGGCTGCTGTCCGAGGCCACGACTGCGGGGACGGGGATGTTCAACTTCGACCAGGTCGGCGGGGGAGCCGTCCCCCCGGCGAACCAGGCCATCAATTTCAACTTCGGCGACTCCATCCTGACCGAGGGGGGGGCAGGCTTAGCCGGCATGACCCAGTTCGACAACTCCCCGTTCACCACCGTCGCGGGAGGTGAGAACCGGAACACCCTCGCCCTGACGACGGCTCTCACCAACGGCGTGCCGGCCGGCGTCTTCGTCGGCTTCCGGATCAGCGATGACGGGTTCGTCCGGGTCGATTTCTCCAACGGGCACGACCAAGCCATCTTCCTGCTGCCCGTCGCCCTTTTTCCCGCGCAGGACCAGCTGACCGCCCTCCCGGGCAACCTCTTCCGGCAAACCAACACCGCCGGCACGCCCGTCGAGACCGCCCCGCTCACGAACGGGGCCGGCAAGCTTCTGGCGCAGAGCATCGAGCGCTCCAACATCGAGAGCGCCGAGCAGTTCGGCGAGATGATCTTGCAGCAGCAGGTCTTCCAGGCGAACTCCCGCGTCATCACGACCGCGAACGATCTCCTCGAATCCCTGATCAACATCGTCTAGCGCGGCGGAAGGGCCCCGCCCGGCGGGACGGGCTCCCGCCGCCTCAATCCAGGCAGAGGAGGTGCGCCGGGTTCTTCTTGAACATCCATTCCAGCTCCCCCTCCGTCGCGCCGAAGGCGAGCATGCCCCGGATGAAGATGCGCATGCCCGCGATGGCGTCCACGTGGAGGAGCTGGCCGAAGTCACTCGCCGCGATGCAGCGCTCGGCCCCGATCTCCCTCATGACGCGGAACGTCTCGAAGGGGTCCACCACGGGCTGGTAGAGGCTCGGGAGCATCGGCTGGCAATAGGTGCCCACGTAGGCGCCCAGATCGACTAGCTCCTTCATCTCGTCCATCGTGAGCTTGTTAAGCTCGAGGAGGGGATGGTCGAGCACCACCCGCGCGCATACCTCCTTCGCCGCGGCGGCCAGGGGGCGCAGCTCGAAGAAATCCGTGTGGCCGAAGCCGATCCCGGCCCGGTTCTCCGTCGCGATCTCCATGATGCGGACCACTTCGGGCAGGACCTTGCCCCCCTTGTCCACCATGGGGACACCGCCGGGGCCCTTGCCCGCCGCGCGGTAGTAGCCGGTCGCCTCGAAGGTGGGGAACCAGACCATCCGGCACCGCGGGTACTGCAGGGCGATGCGCACGACTTCGGGGTTCATCCCGAAATTCAGGCCGACCCCGCCGTAGACCTCCACCCCATTCGGCAGCTCCTCCCGTGCGAGAAGGGCGTCGACATGCTTCTGCGCCAGGTAGGCGCAGCCCGCCGTGAGGTTGTAGTGGTCCTTGAAGGCCACCGCCCGCATCTTGGCCCGGGCGGCGTCCACGGCCACCTGGATCATGTCCTGGTTGCGCTGGACGAAGTCGGGGTAGACGTGGATGTGGTGGTCGATCGCCCCCTCGAGGATGGGATCCTCGATCCCGGGGTAGATCTCGTGGATGCGGGGGCTCTCCTTCAGAATCTGATAGAACCAGTCCTTGGCGTTCAGCTCCCGCACCCGCTCCACGGTGAGAATGCGCCCGACGAGATTCTCCATGTCCACCTCCTAACCCGCTGAGACGGGCTGCCCGTGAACTCCAACCGCGCTCCCCGGTCACGGCGAAAAGGGCGCGCTCGCTTTCCCGATCTCGCTCGCCTCCCGCGCTCCTCCGGCGGCCGCGAGCCGGTTCCGCCGGAAAACCCGGCACAGGCACCATGCGCGGGGCCGTCTCACGCGGCGGGATACCTCTCGTACAGGCGGCGGGCGATCACGATCCGCTGGATGTCGTTCGTGCCCTCGCCCACCTGGAGCAGGATGGCGTCGCGGTAGTAGCGCTCGATGGGCAGCTCCTTGATGTAGCCGTAACCCCCGTGGATGTGGATGGCCCACTCTGAGGCGCGCTGGCAGGCGTCGGTGGCGAAGAGTTTGGCCATCCCTGCCTCGAGGTCGCAGCGCAGGTCCGCGTCCTTGAGGCGTGCGGCGTGGTAGGTGAGCTGGCGCGCCGCCTCGAGGGAGGTCGCCATGTCGGCCAGCTTGATCTGGATGGCCTGGTATTCGCTGATGGGCTTGCCCATGGATCGGCGCTGCTGGGCGTAGCGGACCGAGTCCTCGAAGCAGGCCCGGTGGATCCCCAGCGCCCGGGAGGCGACCTGGATGCGCCCCACCTCGAGAACCGCCATGAGCTGCGGGAAGCCCCGGTTCTCCTCGCCGATGAGGCAGGAGGCCGGGACCCGACAGTCCTCGAAGACCAACTCGCTCGTCCGCAGGCCTTTGTAGCCGAGCTTGTCGAGGTGCCGGCTTTCCCGGAAGCCGGGCAGGTTGCGGTCCACGAGGAGGCAGCTGATCCCCCGGTGCGGCTTGTCGGCGGAGGAGTTGGTCCTGACCATGACGCCGAAGTGCGTGCCGTGCTCGGCGTTCGTGATGAACATCTTGGTTCCGTTCACGACGTAGTTTTGACCTTCGCGCCGGGCCGCGGTCCGCAGGTTGGCCACGTCCGTCCCGGAGTCCGGCTCGGTGATGGCGATGCCGAAGCGCATCTCCCCGACCGATACCTTGGGCAGCCATTCCTTGCGCTGCTCCTCGGTCCCGTACTGGCTGATCATCCGCGCCACCAGGGAGTGGCTGCCGATGACGCCGGTGAGACTCATCCAGCCCCGGGCCAGTTCCTCGGTGAGCACCACCCAGCTCATCGTGTCCATCCCCGCGCCGCCGTACGCCTCGGGGACGATGGCGCCGAAATAGCCCAGCTCCTTCATTCGGTCCACCAGGGGCTGGGGATACTCGTCCTTGTGGTCGTATTCGCTCGCGACGGGGATGACCTCCTGCTGCACGAACTGGCGCACCCCCGCCCGCAGGGCGCGCTGGAACTCATTGAGCTGCCCGTCCATCCCCGATCCTCCCCCGCCTGGCCGCCGCCGCCCCCTACATGAGGGAGAGGCCCTTGGGCGCCGCCGGGATGAGGAGCCGCTTCACGGGCTCGCCCGGGCGGAGGTGCGATTCGACGATCTCCTCCGCATCCTCCGCCCGGACCCCTCCGTACCAG
>JACPCT010000369.1 GCA_016184445.1 Candidatus Tectimicrobiota bacterium
TTCTCCAGCACCAACACCTTGGCGCCCCCGTCGCGGGCCGAGAGCGCGGCGCATAGCGCCGCGTTCCCGCAGCCCACCACCACCACGTCGAATTGCCCGTTCGCCTTACCCATGCCTTGAGATCTCCCTGTGCCCCATGAAATCAGCCCGTGGATCGGTGAATCGGGTGCATCGTAGCACGATTCACTTCCCCGGCCCCGCGGCCCCCCCCTCCCACCGCCTGCGCAGACGCGCGATCTCGGCCGGGGGCATTCCGAGCACATCGTGCAGGATCTCCTCGGTGTGCTCCCCCAGGAGCGGCGGGGGCTTCGGCACCGTCCGCCAGGTGCCGTCGGTCTTGATGGGGGTGTTGATCGCCTGGATCCGGCCCAACTCAGGGTGCGTCATCTCGACCACCATCTCCCGGGCCCCCACCTGCGGGTCCGCCAGCGCCTCGTCGATGGTCTGGATGGGTCCGCAGGGAACGCCGTGCGCCTCCATCCTCTCGATCCAGTGGGCGGCGGCACCCGAGCGGAAGACATTGGCCAGCTTGGCATCCACGTAGCCGCGGTTCGCCAGGCGGGCCGGCCGGCCGAGCATCTTGGGGTCCTCGAGCCACTCGGCGCGGCCCAGCGCCTCGCACAGCCGCTCCCAGAAGTGCTGGAGGGCGCAGTCGATCACCACCCACTTCCCGTCCCCGCACTCGTAGGCCCGGATGGGGACGACCGAGGCGTGGCCCGTGCCCAGGGGCTGGGCCACCTCCCCGCCCGTCAGGTAGTACTGCGCCCGGTAGCTCGCCAGGTAGATCTGGCAGTCGAGGAGGGAGACGTCCACCTTCTGGCCCTGGCCCGTCCGCTCCCGCTGGAGGAGGGCGGCCAGGACGCCGTGGGCGGCGAAGAGGCCGCCCCCCATGTCCCCCATGGGTATCCCCATGCGCACCGGGGGCCGGCCGGGCTCGCCGGTGAAGCTCATGATGCCCCCCCGCGCCTGGACAATGAGATCGAGGGCCGCCTTGCCGCGGTCCGGGCCGGTCTGGCCGTAGCCCGTGACCGAGGCGCTGATGATGCGCGGGTTCACTTTCCTCAGGGTCTCGTAGTCCGCGCGCAGGCGCTCGATCACGCCCGGGCGGAAGTTGTCGTAGACCACGTCCGAGCGCTTCACCAGCTCGAGGAAGACGCCGTAGCCCTCCCCGTCCTTGAGGTCGAGGGCCAGGCTCCGCTTGCCCCGGTTGAAGGCGATGAAGTAGGCGCTCGTCGCACCGACGTAGTGGGGCGGCATGTGGCGCGACTGGTCCTCCCGGCCGGGAAGTTCGATCTTGATGACGTCCGCGCCCAGGTCGGCGAGGATCATGCTCCCGAAAGGCCCGGCGAGCAGGGTCGAGAGGTCGAGGATGCGGACGCCTTCGAGGGGCTTGGCCAAGGACACCTCCAGAGCCGCCTAGCGCGCGGCGGCCCCCTGGACGCGGCCGCGGATGAAGCGGGCGATCTCCCCCAGGTCGGCGTGGTGGCGGAACACCTCCGCCACGCCGATCGCCTTCAGCTCGGGGACGTGCTTCTCCAGGATGTTCCCGCCCATGATGACGAGGACGCCGCCGAGCCCTTCCTCCTTCACCCGGGCCATCAGCTTGCGGGCGACCCCCATGTAGGCGCCCGAGAGGATGCTCAGGCCGATGACGTCCACGTTCTCCTGGGTGGCGGCGGCCACGATCTGGTCCACCGTCTGGCGGAGGCCGGTGTAGATGACCTCCATCCCGGCGTCCCGGAGGCCCTGGATGACCACCTTCACCCCGCGGTCGTGGCCGTCGAGGCCCGGCTTGGCCATGAGCACCCGGATGCGCCTGGGCACCCCAAGCGGCCCGCCGCTTGGGTGGCGGTGCCCGCCACCGCCCCGGCCCGGGCCCATCTCACACCACCGCCGGCTCGACGTAGGTGCCGAAGACCCCCCGCATGACCGCCGTCATCTCGCCCACCGTGGCGTGGGCCTTGGCCGCCTCGATGAGGGGAGGCATGACGTTCTCCCCCCCCTCGCACGCCTTGTGGAGGCGCGCGAGCGCCCGCTCGGCCGCGGCGGCGTCCCGGCGCGCCTTCACGGCCCTCAGGCGCGCGAGCTGGCGCGGGAGGGTGGAGTCGTCCATCTCGTGGAGCTCCATGCCCGCGCCGGCGCGGTCCTTCTCCCCGGAGGTGTACTTGTTCACCCCGACCCAGACCTGCTCGCCCGAGGCGATCCTGCGCTGGTGCTCGTAGGCCTGGCGGGCGAGGAGGCGCTGGATCTCCCCGCTCTCGATGAAGGGCACGATGCCGCCCCGGCACTCGTAGCCCTCCACGATGGCGGCGACTTCCTCCTCCACCTGGTCCGTCAGGGACTCGACGGCGTAGCTCCCCGCCAGGGGGTCCACCGTGTCGGCCGCGCCGCTCTCGCAGGCCACCACCTGCTGGATGCGCAGCGCCGTGCGGATGGACTCCTCCGAGGGGATCTCGAAGGCCTCGTCGTAGCAGGCCATGTTGATCGAGCGCGTCCCCCCGAGCACGGCGGCCAGGGTGAAGAGGGTCTGGCGGACGATGTTGTTCAAGGGCTCGCGGGCGGCCATCCGGCTGCCGCAGTTGCCTGTCGAGAACTTGAGCTGCATGGTCCTGGGGCTCCTCGCCCCGAACTTCTCCTTCATGAGGCGCGCCCAGAGCCGCCGCGCCGCCCGCAGCTTGGCCACCGACTCGAAGAGGTTGAAGGGCCCCACCCCTCCCCCCACCGAGAGGTGGAAGGACATGCTGGGCGCGAACTCGTCCACGTGGAGGCCCCGCGCGGTCAGCTCGCGGATGTAGGCCAGGGCGTTCAGGAGGGGAAAGGCGACGTCCTGGGCGACGGTGGCCCCGGTCTCGGCGATGTGGGTGGCCGAGACGCTGATGGCGTTCACGCGGGGGCAGTGCCGGGCGTTGTACTCGATCACGTCCGCCACCAGGCGCATCGAGGGGCGCGGGGGGAAGATCCAGGTGCCCCGGCCGATGTACTCCTTCAGGATGTCGTTCTGGAAGGTGCCGCGCAGCGCCCCGCGGGGGACGCCCTGGCGGTCCGCCGCCGCGAGCCAGAAGGCGAGGACGGCCGGGGCGGTCGAGTTGATGGTGTGGGAGACGCTCACCTCGCCGAGGGGGATGCCCTCGAAGACCCCCGCCATGTCCTCCACCGTGTCGACGGCCACCCCGAGGCGGCCCACGTCGTCCTCGGCCTGGGGGTCGTCGGAGTCCAGCCCGAGCTGGGTGGGGAGGTCGTAGGCCATGGAGAGGCCCGTCTGGCCGTTCTTGAGGAGGAACTTGAAGCGCTCGTTCGTGTCGGCCGAGGTGGAGAAGCCCGCGTACTGGCGCATGGTCCACAGCTCGCCGCGGTACATGGTGGGGTAGACGCCGCGCGTGTAGGGGTACTCGCCCGGGTCGCCGAGCTTCTCTTTGTAGCG
>JACPCT010000370.1 GCA_016184445.1 Candidatus Tectimicrobiota bacterium
CGGGTTGAGCCTGGGCGAGCTGTCCATCCACGCCACCGTGGAGGTCCGGGTGGAGGACCGGGCCGGGAACCAGAGCGCGCCCATCGTCTTCCCCTTCACCCTCGTGTCGGCGCCGGTTCAGGAAGGGGTCCAGCCCCCGGCCGGCTTCTCCCAGCAGGCGCGCATGACCGAGATGGACATGAACATGGAGATCGAGCTCGGCGCGGGTGACGGGGACAGGGGCGGCGGCATGTAAAGCAAAAACAAGGGGCCCGGAGAGGCGTCCTCTCCGGGCCCAGGTTCCATCCGCCGGAAACGGGCGAGCCGGCCGCAGGGTGGCCGCGGACCTACATCTTCCCCTTGTAGCCCTTGTCCGTCAGGCACTTCGCGAAGAGCTTCTCCTGCTCGTAGGAGTAGGGCAGGAGGTGGCCGGCGATCGGGGAATTGCCCTCGACGACCAGGATCTGGGCCTTGCCAGCGCACTCGTTCACGTCCTTGACGCTCTGCCCGTGCTGGGCGCCCCGCTTCTCCCAGTTGGTCACGGCGCATCCGCTCACGATGAGGCCGAAGGCGAGCAAACCGACGATTCCAAGGCGCTTTTGCATATGACGTCTTCTCCCTATGGATTGCCGGCCGATGGACAAACCGGCCCGGACCCGGCGCACGGCGCCGCCCGGCCGGAAGCGCGAGGCGGAACCCCCGCTCCCGGCGCGAGAGGGCCGAAGCTCCACCCTCCGGCCGAACGCAGCGAAACCTCCGGGGCCCCACGCCCCGGCGCAATGTAAAGGCAATGTAACACGTTGCGCCGGGGGAATCGAGCCCGCCCCCTCCGCCCGCCCCCGGGCATGCTAGAATCGCCCGCATTTTTCCGCCCCCGCCGGGGCCTTCCGGAAACCCTGGGATGAGCATGACGCGGCGCATCGGCTGGCTCCTGCCCGGCATCCTGGCCGGGCTCCTTCTTATCGGCGCCGAGGCCGGGGCCGCCCGCGTCAGGGTCTCCCAGGAGTCGAAGCCCGGCGCGGGCGACTTCAACCAGAACGTGCTGGGCCACATCAGCGCCGTCCTCGCGGCGGAGAGGACGGCGGAGCAGTTCTACGCCTACAACGAGGCCGCCAGCTGGTCCTACAACGGCAGGCAGCCCGCCCTGCGGGAGGACACCTCCCACCTCTTCTTCGTCCGCACGCGCGAGGGCCTCGCCCTCTTCATCGTCCACGACAAGCCCAACGACCCCGACGGCGGGGCCGCCGTCACGCGCATCGAGGTGGAGGGGAACTCCCAGGCCGCCCGCACGCTGGTGCAGGACGACCCCCTCGGCCAGCGGGACCACTACGAAACCGATCCGCGCGGCGCCTCCTTCACCGCCTGGCACATGTGGAACCCGTGCTGCACGGACGGGATCGTCACCGGCCCCTACGCCGGCAACTGGAAGATCCACGTCCGCTTCCTCGAGCCCCCCCAGGGGCTCGGGCGCTGGACCGCCCTCTCGGCCGACGGGACGGAGATCCGCCTCCGCCTCGAGCCGGGCCGCCGGGTGCTGCTCGAGCCGATGGGGTTCATGGTGAGGCGGCCCGCCGCGCCGGGCCGGGGGCCCCGCCACCTCTTCCCGGCCGCCGTCCGCCGCCTGTGGTAGGATAGAAACCTCGTCCGCCCGCCCGCATGTTTCCACGGAAGCATCCGCGCCGCGGCAGGGGGCCATCGGGCCCGCGAGGAGAGGTCTGAATGGATCTGACCGGCAAGGTGGCGCTCATCCAGGGCGGGGGCGCGGGCGTGGGCCGGGCCTGCGCCCTGGCCCTCGCCGGCAAAGGATGCAGGGTGGCCTTCGGCGGGCGGACGCTGGAGCCCATCGAGCGGCTCGCCGAGGAGATCCGCGCGGGGGGCGGCGAGGCCCTCCCCGTCCGGGCGGACGTGACGGACCCGGCCGGCGTCCACCGCCTCTTCGAGGAGGCCCGGGCCGCCCTCGGCCCCGTGGACGTGCTCGTGAACAACGTGGGAGGGCTGGTGATGGGGCCCTTCGCCGAGCTGGAGCCGGAGGGCTGGCACATGGTGATGGCCCAGAACCTCCACGCCGCCTACTACTGCTGCCGGGAGGCCCTGGCCGACATGCTGCCCAAGCGCTCGGGCGTCATCGTCAACATCGGCTCGGGCGGGGCCGTGAACCCCGGCGCCAACGCGGTGGCCTACTGCACCGCCAAGCACGCCCTCCGGGGGCTCACCCTCTCCCTCGCCGAGGAGGTGCGCGGCAAGGGCGTCAAGGTGGCCATCGTGAACCCCGTCGGGGTGATCGACAAGCCCGCGGCCCGCAAGCGGGGGCGCTCCGGCAAGCCGGACACCTGGATGCTCCCCGAGGACATCGCCCGGGCCGTCGTCTTCCTCGCCGGGCAGGGCCCCCGCGCCCTCACCACCGAGATCAACGTCGCGCCCCCCGCGCCCAACTACGGGTGAGGGGCGGGGCGCACCGGACGAATATCCACGCGTTCGATCATCTGGAGGAGAGCTCCGCGTGACGGATCCGGGTCTCAAGGGCAAGTGGGCGCTCATCCTGGGGGCGAGCAGCGGCTTCGGGGGCGCCACGGCCGCCCGCCTCGCCCGGGAGGGCATGAACGTCTTCGGCGTCCACCTCGACCGCAAGGCCACCCTCCCCGCCGCCGAGCGCGTCCAGGAGGAGATCCGCGAGGCGGGCGGCGAGGCCGTCTTCTTCAACACCAACGCCGCCGGGCACGAGGAGCGCGCCCAGGTCGTCGCCCAGATGAAGAACCACCTCGGCGCCGGGGCCCCGGGGGCGGTGCGGGTGCTGCTCCACAGCCTGGCCTTCGGGACGCTCAAGCCCTTCATCGCCGGGGACCTCTCCGGCGCCCTCACCCCCAAGCAGCTGGAGATGACCCTCGACGTCATGGCGAACAGCCTCGTCTACTGGGTGCAGGACCTCGTGCGCGGGGGGCTCATGGGCGAGGGCGGGCGCATCTTCGCCATGACGAGCGCGGGCGGCCACCGCGTCTGGCCCACCTACGGGGCCGTCTCGGCCGCGAAGGCGGCGCTCGAGAGCCACATCCGCCAGCTGGCCGCCGAGCTGGCCCCCCGGGGCATCGCCGCGAACAGCGTCCAGGCCGGGGTGACCGACACCCCGGCGCTGCGCAAGATCCCGGGCGCCGAGGAGATGATCAAGACCGCGCGGCGCATGAACCCCCACGGGCGCCTCACCACGCCCGAGCAGGTGGCCGACGCCATCGCCTGCTTCTCGCTCCCGGGCGCCCGGTGGATGACGGGGAACGTCATCCGGGTGGACGGCGGCGAGGACATCGCGGGCTGAATCAGGAAACGTAGGGGCAGGCCCCTCCGCCCCGCGCGGTGCACACCGCGCGGGGGCCCCTAAATTCGACGCCTGCCCCGCGAGAAGGGCGGCCACGGGGGGCCGCCCCTACCCAACCATCGAGATCC
>JACPCT010000371.1 GCA_016184445.1 Candidatus Tectimicrobiota bacterium
CACGAGTCCCCCACCCTGTGGTACGGGGAAGTGGAGATCTACAAGCCCCTCATCGCCGCCGTGAACGGCTACGCCTTCGGGGGGGGCTGCTCGCTGGCCCTGGGCTGCGATATCCGGATCGCCTCGGAGGACGCCGTGTTCGCCTACCCCCAGCCCAAGTATGGGGTGATGAGCCTGGGGGGGCACCAGCGCCTACCCAAGCTCATCCCGCCGGGAATCGCCATGGAGTTCATGCTGACGGCGCGGAACGTCACCGCCGAGGAGGCCGCCCGCTGGGGCATGGTGAACAAGGTGGTGCCCAAGGATAGGCTCATGGACGAGGCGCGCGAGATGGCCCGCCTCATCAACCAGAACGCCCCCCTCGCCGTGCGGCACACGAAGGAGGCGCTCCTCAAGGGGCTCCGGACGCCCGACGTGCGCGAAGGCATCAGCATGGCCAAGCTCGTCAGTTACCGCCTTCAAACCTCGGAAGACAGCAAGGAGGGGCTCGCCGCCTTCACCGAGAGGCGCAGGCCCTCTTGGAAAGCCCGCTGATGAGCGTCGGGACCTCTTCCCCGCAGGCGTTCAATCCTGGCCAGGGCATTGACTGGGCGGGGAGGCGCTTCGGGGGGCGCTGTGCCGTCGTGGACGGCTCGCGTCGGCTCAGCTTCCTCGACGTCCAGCGGCGCAGCAACCAGATCGCCAACGCTCTCCTCGCCCAGGGCCTCTCGGCCGGAAGCCGCGTCGCCAAGCTGATGAACAACTGCGCCGAGATCATCGAGATCGGCTTCGGCGTCACAAAGGCAGGGGGCGCTTCGATCAACCTCCACGCGAGGAACTCGGCAGAGGAACACATATACATGCTCGAGGATTCCGAGGCCGAGTTCCTCTTCGTGGACGAGGCCCACCGCGAGCAGGTCCCCGCCATCCAAAAGACATGCGGCTACTTACGCCATATCGTCGGCGTGGGATGGGAAGAAGAAGCTGTAGCGCCCTACGAGCGCTGGATCGGGAAGGCATCGGATAAGGACCCCAACATCGAGGTGACGCTCGACGGCCTCTTCCACCTCCACTACACCTCGGGCACAACGGGCCGGCCGAAGGCGGTGGTGAACACCCACCGCACCCACCGCGCCTGGATGGCAAACTTCTTCACGAACCTGGACAGCCGCTACGGGGTCGAGGACGCCATGGTCCACGCCGGTCCCATGACCCACGCCTCTTACAGCTTCATCGAGATCACCTTCCTGCGCGGCGCCCGCAACGTCATCCTGCCCCGCTTCGACCCGGAGCTGTTCCTCGACGCGGTCGAGCGCGAGCGGGGGACCACCACCTACCTGGTCCCGGCCATGATCCTCATGCTCCTCGAGAGCGGGCGCCTGGGGCGCGGCGGCGTGTCGAGCCTCCACACCATCAACTACGGGGCGGCCCCCATCTCCGAGGAGAACCTGAGGCGCGCGATCGAGGCTTTCGGCCCCGTCTTCCGGCAGGTGTACGGCCTCACCGAGGCGAGGCAGCCGATCGCCGTCCTGCCGCCTTGGGAGCACCTCCCCGACGGCGCGCCCCGGGAGCAGCGCCGGCTCGCCTCGTGCGGGAGGCCCGCCCTGGGCGTCACCCTCGCCCTGCTCGACGAGGAGGGCCAGCCTGTTCCCCGGGGCGAGGTCGGGGAGATCTGCGTCCGGGGCGACTACGCCATGGCGAAATACTGGAAGGACCCCGAAGCCACCGCGGCGACCATGCGCGGGGGATGGGTGCATACAGGCGATCTCGCGACCGAGGACGAGGAGGGATTCCTTTACATTGTGGACCGCAAGAAGGACATGATCATCTCGGGCGGATACAACATCTACCCCGCCGAGGTCGAGCGCGTCCTCTGCCGTCACCCCGGCGTCGCCGAGGCGGTGGTCATCGGCGTGCCGGACGAGCGCTGGGGAGAAGCGGTGAAGGCCCTCATCGTCCTGCGTCCCGGCGCGCAGGCCGACGCGGCGGAGCTCGTCCGATTCACCCGAAACCGGATCGCCAGCCACAAAAAGCCCAAGTTCATAGAGGTCGTGGACAATCTGCCCAAGAGCCCGCAGGGGAAGATCCTCCGGCGGGAGATCAGGGACCGCCACTGGCAGGGGCGATCGAGAAAAGTGAACTAGCCCGCGCGAAGGCCGGGCCGGAGGCGGGCTTAAGAGATGAGGAACCAAGCCATGAGAGCGATCCGAGTTGAGAAATTTGGCGCCCCAGAGGATTTGATCCTTGAGGAGTTGCCCGCGCCCAAACCGGAACCCGGTGAAGTTCTGATCGACGTTCATGCCATCGGGGTCAACTTCATCGACCTCCTCGTCGTCGGCGGCCAATACCAGAGCCTCCCCCCCCTTCCCTTCGTCCCCGGCAAGGAAGTCGCCGGCGTCGTGGCCGAGGCAGGCGAGGGGGTGACGACCTGCAAGCCCGGGGACCGGGTGATGGCGCAACTCGAGTGCGGCGGGTACGCGGAGCAGGCGGTCGCCTCGGGGCGGTACTGCTACCCCCTTCCGGAGGGCATGGACTTCGCCCGGGCGGCCGCCATGGGCATGGTGTACCTGACCGCGCACTTCGCCCTCGCCGAGCGCTCCCGCCTCGCGGCCGGCGAGACCGTCCTCGTCACCGGAGCGACTGGGGGTGTCGGGTTGGCGTCCGTGCAGCTGGCCCGGGCACTGGGCGCGACCGTCCTCGCCGGGGTGGGGAGCCCCGGGAAGGCGGAGGCCGCGAAGGCCAATGGCGCCCACCACGTCATCGACCTGGCCGGCGGGGACCTGAAGGACTCCCTGCGCGATCAGGTCCGCGGAGCCACCGGAGGCGGGGGGGCCGACGTCGCGATCGACCCGGTGGGGGGCGACGTCTTCGACGCCTCCCTGCGCGCCCTGGCCTGGGGGGGACGCATCGTGGTGGTCGGGTTCACCTCCGGGCGCATCCCGAGCCTCAAGACCAATTACATCCTGCTGAAGAACATCTCCGTGACCGGCCTGCACCTGAACGACTACTTCCAGCGCGACCCCGCCGGGGTGCGGCGCGTCCAGGAGGAATTGTTCCGCCTCGCCGCCGAGGGAAAGATCGAGCCCAAGGTCATGCGGGCCTACCCCCTGGAGCGCTTCGCCGAGGCGCTGAACGCCGTCCGGGAGCGGCGGGTGCAGGGGAAGGTGGTCCTGATGACGGGGCGCGCCGCCAGGGGAATCTTCCCTAACGGGTCGTGAGTGAATCCCCTTTTTCAGTCAGGCGATTATCGGCTTGACAAAGAACCCGGCGAATGCGCCGAGCAATTGGGAGATGCCCTATGAAACGTGACCAAGAAATTACGCCGGAGATGATTGAGGCGGGACTGGAGGAACTTGCTGGCTCAGGTCTACTGGTGGGACAGTGCGGTCTTTCAGACTCAGATCGTGAACTAGTCTGTGTAATA
>JACPCT010000372.1 GCA_016184445.1 Candidatus Tectimicrobiota bacterium
AGGCGCAGGAGGATGAGGGTGAGCGCCAAGCCCGGGAAGACCCCTCCCGCCCAGCCCGCGAGCAGGAGCGCTGCCGCGTCGAGCGCCGTCTCCCACTCCCGGCCGGGCCAGCCGCATGCCCGCATGAGCCCTTGGAACTCCCACCCGGCCCGGAACACGAACAGCAGCACCAGCCAGACAAAGGCGATGGGGGGGGCGAACCAGACGAAGAGGACGACGGGAGCGCCGAGCGCGAGCGCGCTCCAGAAGCGGGCCACGGCTGGTTCAGCCTTTCCGCCCGGCCACCTGCTCCTCGGTGAGGCCGAACTTCCGCACCCGGGACTGGAAGTCGAGGACGGCCGCCTCCAGCTCCTGCTCGCCGAAGTCGGGCCAGTAGAGGTCGGTGAAGTAAAGCTCCGCGTACGCGGCCTGCCACAGGAGATAGTTGGAGAGGCGGAGCTCCCCGCTGGTGCGGATGAGAAGGTCGAGATCGGGCAGCCCCGCGGTGTAGAGGTGGCGCGCCAGGTCCGCCTCTTCGATGTCCTCGGGGTCGAGCTTGCCCGCCGCCGCCTCGCGGGCGAGGGCCCGGGCGGCGTCGGCGATCTCGCGGCGCGCGCCGTAGCTCAGCGCCAGGGTCAGCACCATGCCCTCCTGGGCGGCGGTGTCGCGCATGGCGTCTACGACCATCTTCTGGGCAAAGGGGGGAAGGTCCTCGAGGTGGCCGATGGCGTTGAAGCGGATCCCCTCCCTGAGCATCCGCCTGAGCTCGCGCTCCAGGTACTCGGCGAGGATGCCCATGAGAGCGTCCACCTCATCGCGGGGGCGGCTCCAGTTCTCCAGGGAGAAGCTGTAGAGGGTGAGAGCCTTGATGCCCATGCGGCGGGCGTGGGCCACCACGCGGTCCACCGCCTTCACGCCTTCGCGGTGGCCGGCGATGCGGGGCAGGAAGCGCTTCTTGGCCCAGCGGCCGTTGCCGTCCATGATGATGCCGATATGGCGCGGCAGGCGACCAAGGTCGATCCGCGGGTCGATGCGAGGCTCCATGGGCCGCCCCCCCCCGGGCGGGGCTAGACTTCGAGGATCTCTTTTTCCTTGGCGGCAAGCAAGCCGTCGATCTGGGAGATGAACTGGTCGGTCAGCTTCTGGACCTCGGCCTGCCCCTTGCGGGACTGATCCTCGGTGATCTCCTTGCTCTTCTCCCGGGCCTTGAAGCCCTCGTTCCCGTCCCGGCGGACGTTCCGGACGGCGATCTTGTTGTCCTCGGCCATCTTCTTGAGGAGCTTGACCATCTCCTTGCGCCGTTCCTCCGTCAGCGGAGGGACGGGCACCCGCACCACCTTGCCGTCGTTCGAGGGATTCAGGCCAAGGTCCGCGTCGGATTGCCGTAGTAGGCCACCTTGATGTGGCTGATGAGCGCGGTGGAGGCGCGGCCCGTGCGCACGCGGGCGAGTTCCTGCTTGAAGCTCTCCACCGTGGAGGTCATTCTCTTCTTTACGTCAGCGGCCAAATCGCTCATGACGCCCGCGCCCTCCTTCTGGCCCTCCTGCTCTCGCCTCCCGCCTAGGCGCCCGCCGCCACGAGGGTGCCCACCTCCTCCCCCATGACGACGCGGCGGATGTTCCCCTGCTTGCGCAGGTTGAAGACGATGATAGGGAGGTTGTTGTCCATGCAAAGGCTGATGGCCGTGGTGTCCATCACGGCCAGCTGGCGGTTGAGGACCTCGATGTAGGTCAGGCGGTGGATGAACTCGGCCGAACTGTCCTCCCGCGGGTCGGCGGAGTAGACGCCGTCCACGTTGGTGGCCTTGAGGATGCACTCGCAGCCCACCTCGACCGCCCGCAGGCTGGCCGTGGTGTCCGTGGTGAAGTAGGGATTGCCCGTCCCTCCGGCGAAGATGACCACCCGCCGCTTCTCCATGTGGCGGATGGCCCGCCGCCGGATGTAGGGCTCACACAGCTCGGCCATGTGGATGGCGCTCTGCACCCGGGTGACAAGGCCCGTCTTCTCCAGCGCGTGCTGGAGCGCCAGGGCGTTGATGACGGTGGCCAGCATGCCCATGTAGTCGGCGTTGGTGCGCTCCATGCCCATCGCCGCCGCCTCGGCCCCGCGGAAGATGTTCCCCCCGCCGACGACGACGGCGAGGTCCACCCCGAGCTGGTGGACCTCGGCGATCTGCTCGGCGATCTCGGCCACCGTGACAGGGTCGATGCCGTAGCTGCGCTTTCCGCCGAGCGCCTCCCCCGAGAGCTTGAGGAGAATCCGGCGGAACCGCGGACGCTGGCTCAAGGCGGGCCCTTTCGTCGAGAAGGAGCTAGCCGTTTTCCCCGGCCTGGGCGGCAGTCTCGCCCAGCTGATAACGCACGAAGCGCGAGACCGATACCGCCTCGCCGAGGGCCTTGCTCCGGCCGGCGAGCATGGCCCGGACGGTCTGGTCCGGATCCTTCACGAAGGGCTGCTCGAGGAGGCATATCTCCTTCTTGTACTTGGCGAACCGCCCCTCGACGATCTTGACGAGAATGTTCTCGGGCTTCCCCGAATCCTTCTGCTGAGCGAGAAGGATTTCCCGCTCGTTGTCGAGGAGCGTCTGGGGGATCTCGCCCGGCTCCAGGTAGAGGGGAGCGCTTGCTGCTACGTGCATGGCGACGTCCTTGGCGATCTCGGCGAACCCGGGCGAGCCCGCCTTGGCCTCCGACTGGCAGGCCACCTCGGCCAGCACGCCGATCCGGCCGCCCGGGTGGACGTAGCTCACCACCCGGCCCGCCCGCCCGGCCGGCGGCTTGATCCGCTCCCCGCGGGCCACGATGATGTTCTCGCCGAGCTTGGCGATGGCGGCGCTCACCGCCTCCTGGATGGGCTCGCCGCCGGCGGCCGGGGGAAGGCGGCCGGGGCCCTCATCGGCGACGTGCCTCGCCACGCGGGCGAGGAGCCCCTGGAAATCTTCCGTACGGGCGACGAAGTCCGTCTCGCAGTTCACTTCGACGAGGACGCCCTTGCGGCCCCCGGGCTCGACCAAGGCGTGCACCTGGCCGTCGCTCGCGGCGCGGCCAGCCTTCTTGGAGGCGCTGGCCAGGCCCCTCTCGCGGAGGAAGCGGATCGCCTCCTGGAAATCGCCCGCCTTCTCGCGGAGGGCCTCCTTGCAATCCATGACGCCCGCGCCCGTGAAGGTGCGGAGCTCCTTCACCATCTGTGCGGTGACTTCCATGCCCTGGGGTTCTCCCTCTCGAAATCAGCGGGCCGGCGGAGCGGCGCGCCGGATTATTCCTCTCCGTCCTGGCCGCTCCCGGGGGCCGCGCCTTCGGCCCGGGCCGCCGCCAAGATCTCGGCCGCCACCTTGTCGCCCGTGGCCATGATGGCCTCCACCTCCTCGATGCCACCCTCCTTGCGGAGGGTCGCCCCATCGACGATGGCTTGGGCCGATCGAGAAAGGAAATAACGGATGGAGCGGAGGGCGTCGTCGTTGCCCGGTAGAACGTAGTCGATGCCGTTTGGGTCGGAATTGGTGTCCACGAGAGCGATGACGGGGATGTTCAGCTTGCGGGCCTCACGCACGGCTATTTGCTCGTGGCCCGCGTCCACCACGAACATGGCCTGGGGCAAGCGATCCATGCTCTTGATGCCGCCCAGGAACTTCTCGAGGCGCTGGCGGTCCTTCTCCCGCCGGACCGACTCCTTCTTGGCCAGGAGGTCGAAAGTCCCGTCCGCCTTCATGGACTCGAGGTCCACGAGCCGGGCGATGGACTTCTTGATGGTGGCGAAGTTGGTGAGCGTGCCCCCCAGCCAGCGCTTCGTCACGTAGGGCATGCTGATCTTGGCGGCCTCCTCGGCCAGGATTTCCTGGGCCTGCTGCTTGGTGCCCACGAAGAGGATCTTCCCGCCCTTCGCGGCCACCTCGCGCATGAACTCGCGCGCGGCGTTGAAGAGGCGGACCGTTTTCTGGAGGTCGATGATGTAGATGCCGTTGCGCGCCCCGAAGATGTAGGGGCGCATGCGGGGGTTCCAGCGGGTGGTCTGGTGCCCGAAGTGGGCGCCCACTTCCAGAAGTTCACGAAGCGTAACGGGGGTCAAAGAGGCTCCTCCTGCTCCGCCTTTCTCCGAGGCGGAGCCTTACCAGCGTCCCGGCGGATGGGGGCTGAAATGGGTTCCGAAACAAAGGTTTACTGCGAGCCTGCCGCGCGGGCCCGCCCCTTGGGGCGGCCCGCCACCGCGCGGCGGCCTGGAATGTCTCATAAGCAGGGAAAGGATTCAACCCCGGCCGGAGGAGGATCAGGTCCGGTAGTCGGCGTTGATCTTCACGTATTCGTAGCTCAAATCGGTCGTCCAGACGGCCGCCTCGGCCCGGCCCGCCCCCAGGTGCAGTTCGACCGTGAACTCCGGCCGCTTGAGGACGGGTGCCAGGGGCTCCTCCCAGCCCTCGACCGGGGCCCCCGCCCGGACGACCGGAATCCCTCCGATCTGGAGGGACATCCGATCCGGGGAGATGCGGGCCCCGCTTCTTCCCGCGGCGGCGAAAATGCGCCCCCAATTGGGAAGCCCCCCGAAGAAGGCCGTCTTGACGAGCAGGCTCT
>JACPCT010000373.1 GCA_016184445.1 Candidatus Tectimicrobiota bacterium
CTCAACCAGCTCCTGGTGGAGATGGACGGCTTCGACACCCGCAAGGGCGTCATCATCCTGGCCGCGACCAACCGGCCCGAGATCCTCGACTCGGCCCTGCTGCGCCCGGGCCGCTTCGACCGCCAGGTGCTCGTGGACCGGCCCGACCTCGAGGGGCGCAAGCAGATCCTCAAGGTCCACGTCCGCGGCCTCGTGCTCAACCCCGGCGTGAACGTGGACCGCATCGCCGAGATGACGCCCGGCCTCTCGGGCGCCGACCTCGCCAACCTGGCGAACGAGGCCGCCCTGCGCGCCGCCCGCCAGAACCGCGACGACGTCACCATGGCCAACTTCGAGGACGCCTTCGAGCGCCTCGCGGCGGGGCTGGAGAAGAAGTCCCGCGTCATGACCCCCGAGGAGCGGCGGCGGGTGGCCTACCACGAGCTGGGCCACGCCATGGTGGCCGAGCTCGTGGGCACCGCCGACCCGGTGCAGAAGGTCTCCATCATCCCGCGCGGCATAGGCGCCCTGGGCTACACCCTCCAGCGCCCCACCGAGGACCGCTATCTCCTCTCCCGGAGCGAGCTGGAGGACCGCATCGCCGTCCTCCTGGCCGGGCGCGCCGCCGAGGAGGAGGTCTTCAGCGAGGTCTCGACCGGGGCCCAGAACGACCTCCAGCGCGCCACCGACATCGCCCGCTCCATGGTCACCGAGTTCGGGATGAGCGCGCGCTTCGGGCCGCAGTCCCTGCGCACCGAGCCCCGGCCCCTCTTCCTGGGGAACACCTTCTCCCCGCAGACGGGGCCGTCCTCCATCAGCGAGGCCACCCTGCGCGAGGTGGACGAGGAGGTGGAGAAGATCATCTCCGCCGCCTACCTGCGCGCCCAGGGCATCCTCCACGAGCGCCGGGACGACCTGGAGAAGCTCACCGTCCGCCTCCTCGGGCAGGAGACCCTGGGCGGGGACGAGCTCCGGGCCGCCCTCGGAGTGACGCGGCGGGCCGCCGCCACCGCCTCCCCGGCGAGCTAGACCGCCCCGTGCCGCTGCGCGTCGGCATCCTCAACCCGAGCTTCCCCCCGAACCGCCAGCCCTGCGGGGTGGGGGACTTCACCCGCCGCCTGACCTCCGCCCTCGCGGAAGGAGGAGCCGGGTCCGTCATCCTCGCCGGCCTGGGCTACCGGGGGCCGGAGCGCCGGCCTGGGGCGAAGGTCCTCCGGATCGCGGACGCCTGGGGCCCGCGCGCCCTGGCGGGGGTCGCCCGCGCCTGCCGGGAGGAGGGGGTGCACGCCCTCCTCGTCCAGTACGCGCCGGACCTCTACCCGCCCCATCCCTTCTGGATCAACGCCCTGCCCCTCGCCATGAAGGCCCTCGCGCCGGGCATCCCCACGGTCGTCTCCCTGCACACGATCGGGGTCTCCTCCCCGCGCTCGATGCTGGGGGCGGGCCTGATGCTCATGTCCGCCGACGCCCTCATCGCCACCAACGAGGAGGTCGCCTGTCTGCTGGGCAGGCACCTCAGGCCCGCCCTGCGGAAGACCGCCCGGATCCCCATCGGGGCGAACGTCGAGCCCCCCCGCCGGGACGCGGAGGCGCGCCGCGGGGCCCGCGCCCGCCTCATCGCGGAGGAGGGGCTCCCGGCGGAGGCGGCCCTCCTCGCCCACTTCGGGCTCTACTACCCGGGGAAGGGGGCCGAGCAGATCCTCGACGCGGCGGGGGCCTGGAAGCGGCAGGGGAGGGCCTTCCGCCTCTTCATGATCGGGGCGAGGCGGGGGGACGACGGGGGTTTCTACGAGCGCCTCCAGGCGCGGGGGCGCGCCCAGGGGCTGGGGGAGGAGCTGGCCTGGACGGGCTACCTGCCCGAGGAGGGGGTGACCCGCCTCCTCCTCGGCGCCGACCTCTTCCTCGCCCCCTACGACGGGGGCGGCTCGGCCCGGCGGGGGAGCCTCATGGCCGCCCTGGCCCACGGCCTCCCGGTGGTGAGCACCCCCTCCCGCGTCCCGACGGAACACTTCCGCGAGGGGGAGAACTTCGAATCCGTCCCCTTCGCCGACGCCTCGGCGCTGGCCGGGCGGATCGCCGCCCTCCTGGACGACCCCGCGCGAAGGGCCCGGCTGGCCGAGGGCGCCTCCGCCCTGGCCGAGCGCTTCGCCTGGCCCCAGATCGCCCAGCAGACGCGGGAGTTCGTGGTAAGCGTCCTCAAAAGGCTGTAGAGACTCAACCCCGTTAGCCGGGATTTCCCGCATCAGTTCCGGGTGATGGGAATGTACTCATTTTGAGGACATATGTACCCAAGTTGAGTTCGCGGCTTATCTTCAATCCTCATCCGCCAGGGCGAACTTGCTCTCGGTGGCCAGTGTGTCAGTCTCCGGGAGCCCCAATTCCTTTTTGATGATGTTCGTCCCGCGCGTGAGCGCCACCATCTTGTAGAAGGCGTGGCGGCGGCTCATGCCCTCCCTTCCAAACCCACAATCCGTGGAGATGCAGAGGCGCTCGGCGGGGATGTGCTTCAGGGCCTTGCGGATGAGGGCGGCCACTTCCTCGGGGCGCTCGACCTGGAGCCCCCGGTGGTTGATGACCCCGACCGCGACCTTGGGCTTCGTGATTTTCTTGCCGATGGCCTCCAGGTCCATGCCCCCCGTGCTCGCGCACTCGAAGGTGAGGACGTCCACGTCGAGGGCGTTCATGTGCTCGAGGGCCGGGGCGTAGCTCTTGGCGGCGTCGTAGAAGCGCTGCTGGGCGGGGTTGCCCCAGCAGGTGTGGCACCAGAGCTCCAGCTTGTCCCGGAGGCCGCGGACGCTCCGGTTGAAGGCGTCCACGTAGAACTCCATCGTCATCTCCTGGTCTTCCTTGTGGTGCTCGAAGCGGTGGACCCAGGGCTCCTCCACCTGGAAGACGGCGCAGCCCGCCCGGGCCAGGCGGGCGAACTCGGCGTGCATCACCTCGCACAGGTCGAGCACGAGCTCCCGGCGGCTCTTGTAGTGGTGGTTGCCGACGATGGACTCCAGGCAGTCGGCGCTGATGGAGCCGAACTTCACGGGCTTGCGCGTCATCTGCTGGGCGGCGCGCCAGAGCTGGGGGTACTCCAGGGGGCCGGGGCCCACCTTGCCCGTCACCTTGGGGAGGACGCGGGCCTCCAGCACCTCGTACATGATCTCGCCCGGGAAGGAGCCGCCCCAGCCGGCGTGCTTGCGGGAGGTCTCGTAGCCCGAGAAGCCCGCGAGCCGCTGGACCACGTAGCCCACCCAGGAGCGCCCGCCCACGTCGGTGTCGAAGCGGTTGTCCCCGTCGGTCACGATGTCGAGGCCCGCGCGCTCCTGGTCGCGGATGAGGCAGGAGACGGCGTCGGTGTACTGCTCGCGGTAGTTCTTCTCGGCCATGGCCACCCGGAAGGGCCGGCCCGAGAGG
>JACPCT010000374.1 GCA_016184445.1 Candidatus Tectimicrobiota bacterium
AGGACGCTATCCAGCTCAGGGCCCGGCGCACGTCGGTCTTCGTGTTCGAGGGCGGGAAGGTCCGTGAGGTGGAGTTCACCCCCGGGCGCAGCGTGGATTCTTTCGTCGAAGTGACGGGGGGGGCTCTACGGCCCGGGATGAGACTCGTGGTCCAGGGGAACGAGGGCCTGATGGACGGCATGGAGGTGCGCCCGCGCCCCTCCCAAGGGCGCCCGCCCGCTCCGTCCGCTAGCCAGGGGAGCCGGGGATGAGGCCGCGCATCCGCGCAGGTGAGGGTCAGGCGGGAGCCTCTCTGCAGGGCGGCCGCCGCCGGGGGGGTGCATGAAAATCATCCAGGCGTGCGTCCGCTATCCCGTCACGGTCATGGTCGGGGTGATCCTGGCGGTGCTGTTCGGCGTCATCAGCCTCTACCGCATCCCCGTGCAGATGACCCCGACGGTGGACCGGCCCGTCATCACGGTCGAGACCGCCTACAAGGGCGCGGCGCCTCTCGAGGTGGAGGAGGAGGTCTCCAACCGCCTCGAAGAGAAGCTCACCTCGGTCGAGGGCCTCACCCAGATGACCTCGAGCAGCGAGGAGGATCGCTCCCGGGTGATCCTGGAGTTCGACTGGGGCACGAACAAGGATATCGCCCGCCTCGACGTCTCCGAGAAGCTCGGCCTGGTCAAGGAATTTCCCCTCGACGCCGACCGGCCCAGCATCCAAGCCGTCAACTCCGATGCCGAGCAGCCGATCGCCTGGATCGTCGTGGCAACTGAACTGCCCATCAATGAGGTGCGGGTCGAGGGAGACAACGTCATCCGCCCCAAGCTCGAGCGGGTGCCGGGGGTGGGCGCGGTCTGGATGTTCGGCGGGGAGGACCGCGAGGTCCGCGTGACGCTGAACTACCCGGCCATGAGCGCCCGGGGGCTCACGGTGGGAGCCCTGCGGGACGCCCTGCTGCGGGAGAACCGAAACACCAAGGGCGGCAGGATCGACGAGGGGAAGCGGCGCTACTCGGTCCGCACCGTGGGCAACTTCACTAACCTGGACCAGCTGCGGAACACCATCGTCGCGCAGACCGCTGCGGGCCCTGTCTACTTGCGCGACATCGCCAAGGTGAGCTTCGATTACGAGGACCCGATCAACCGGATCCGGGTCAACCGCAGGCCGACGATGGGATTCGGTGTGCTGCGCAAGACGGGCGCCAACACCATCGAGGTGATGGCCGCGGTGAAGAATGCCATCCAGGACATAAACCGGGTCTACCGGGGGCGCGGCCTGCAGCTCCGCCAGGTCTACGACGAGACGGACTACATCTACCAGGCCCGCGGGCTGGTGACGGGCAACATCTACGTCGGCGGGGCGCTGGCCGTGGCGGTGCTGCTCCTCTTCCTGGGCAGCGTCTCGAGCGTCTCGGTCATCGCGGTGTCCATCCCCGTCTCGGTGGCGGCCACGTTCATCTTCATCTACGCCCTGGGCCGCTCGATCAACATCATCTCCTTGGCGGGGCTCGCCTTCGCCGTGGGCATGGTGGTGGACAACTCCGTCGTCGTGCTGGAGAACATCTACCGCCACCGGGAGATGGGGAAGGACCGCTGGCAGGCCGCCATGGACGGGGGCACCGAAGTGTGGGGTGCGGTCCTTGCTTCGACGCTCACGACCATGGCCGTCTTCATCCCCATCCTCTTCGTCCAGGACGAGGCAGGCCAGCTCTTCCGCGACATCGCCATCGCCATCAGCATCGCTGTGGGCCTCTCGCTCATCGTTTCCCTCACCGTGGTTCCCATGCTGAGCGCGCGCTTGCTCCGCACCGCCGATGTCAACACATGGCTGACCCGGCTCCAGGGCCGCCTCGGTGTGACCGCTTTCGGGAGTCTCGTCCAGCGCTTGCTGGCGTGGCAGCTTGGCTGGCTGCTGAGAGGGGTGGCGCGGCGAGTGGTCTTCGTGGGCTTCCTTACGGCCGCATCCATCGCCCTGGCGTGGGCCTTCTTTCCGCCCATCGACTACCTGCCGAAGGGGAACCGCAACCTCATCTTTGCCTTCTTCCGCACCCCGGCCGGGCTGAACCTGGAAGAAGTGAACCAGATGATCACCGGAGTGGAGGAGAAGTTCGCCGGCATGAAGGAGATCGAGCGCTTCTTCGCCGTGTCGCGGACCCAGAACCCGATCATCGGGCTCCTCGCCAAGGAGGAGTACACTGGCCAGGAGTCCATGCGGCAGCTGGTGGGGAAACTTTCCGGGATGGCCCAGGGGATCCCCGGGGTCCAGGCCTTCGTCACCCAATCGGAGCTTTTCCGGCGGCGGGGCACGGGCTTCATCGGCGGTGTCAACCTGCAAGTGGACGTGCGGGGGGACAGCCTGGATGAGATTCAGCGCATCGCGGCGGACATCGAGGGGCGGGCGCGGCGGATGCCGGGCGTGCGCTTCGTCAACAGCAGCTTCGACCTCGGGAATCCCGAACTCCAGGTCCACGTGGACCGCGAGAAGGCGGCCGACCTGGGGGTTTCGGTCCGCGAGTTGGGGGACATCGTCGAGACCCTGGTGAATGGCACCCAGGCGGGGCTGTTCCGGGACCAAGGCAAGGAACTCGACATCGTGCTGCGGGCGCCGCTCGCGGATTTCCGGAAGACGCAGGACCTCTCGAAGATCAAGGTTCACACCGCGGACGGGCGGATGGTCCAGCTGAGCGACCTGGCTGAGATCCGCCAAGCGCTGGGACCGACCAAGATCGAGCACATCGACCGCGACCGTTCCCTCACCCTCACGGTGAACATCAGCGACGAAATTCCGCTCCAGGTGGCCATCGACCGCATGAGGCGCGAGGTGCTCGACCCCATCCGCCCCGGGCTTCCAGTGGGTTACGGGGTGGACGTGACGGGCCGCGCGAGGGACTTGGCCCGCGCCTGGGACGCCCTCAAGTGGTCGTTCCTGCTGGCGCTGCTGATCACCTATCTGCTCATGGCCTCCTTGTTTGAGTCCTGGAGCTATCCCCTGATCATCATGTTCAGTGTGCCGTTCGCCGCGACTGGAGGCGTCCTCCTTGTCAGCGGCATGAACTGGCTCGAGCCCTCCGTCAAGATGGACACCGTCACCATGCTGGGCTTCATCATCCTGACCGGGACGGTGGTGAACAACGCCATCTTGATCGTCCACCAGGCGCTCAACCATGCCGCCTCGGGGCTCCCCATGCGCGAGGCCATCCTGGAGAGCTCGCGCGATAGGATGCGGCCCATCTTCATGACCACCACCACCACGGTCCTGGGCATGGCGCCGCTCGTGGTGAGCTCGGGAGCGGGGAGTGAGCTCTATCGGGGCCTGGGCGCGGCCATCCTCGGCGGGCTCTCGGTCTCGACGATGTTCACGCTGGTGATGATCCCCGCGCTTTTCTCCTTGTCAGACGGCCGTGGCCGTCCAGGCCTTCGCCGAGATGAGCGGGCTGGGCGGGGACTCGAACGGGTCGACCCAGGACTCGAACGGCGCCCCGGCTCGCGCCGACGCCAGGGAGAAGCAGGCCTGAACCGGGCGCTCCGGCCCGATCAGGACTTCCCTTCGCTCTCCGCCAGGAAGGTGTCCACCGCCGCGTTCCACTCCTTGTGGCTGCGCCGGTAGCTGTAATGTCCTCCCATTTCCAGCACGACCAGCTTCGATCCCTGAATCATGCGGTTCAGGTCCTCCGCGAAGTAGGGCGGGGTGAGGGCGTCGTCCTTGGCGGCGATGATGAGGGAGGGCTTGCGGATGCGGTTCAGGTCGGGGGTCCGGTCGTGGTTCAGGGTCATGTCCAGGCGGGCGGCGATGACCTCGACCGGCGCGATGGTCTCCTTTTGGCGCCGCTCGAGCGCCAGGAGGTTGTGGTACATGCTCCTGAACTGCGTCCAGCCGCAGGTCCACAGCGAGCTGAACTTGATGTACTCCTCCGGGCCGTAGGCCAGGACGATCTGCTTGCGCGAGGTCTGGAGGCGGGTCATGTAGGGGTCCGCCCGCGTCCAGGTGTTGGTGAAGACGCAGCAGCGCAGGCGGTCGGCGTGGTCCAGGGCCAGGTGCTGGAGGACGCAGCCCCCGGTAGAGGTTCCCGCCACGTGGGCGCGCTCCACCCCCAGGGCGTCCAGGAGGGCGATGGCGTCCCGGGCGATCAGCTCGGTGGAATAGGCATTCTCCGGTTTGTCGCTCTCGCCGGTCCCCCGGTGGTCGAAGGTGATGCAGCGGTAGCGCTTCGAGAAGTGGGGGATCTGGAAGTCCCAGGCGTCCAGCAGGCCCATGAGGCCGGGGATGAAGAGGAAGGCGCCTCCCTCTCCCGCCTCGGCGTAGTTGAGGTGCAGTTCTCCGGCCTTGATCCGGGGCATGGCGCGGTCTCCTCTATTCCTTGTCCGAGGCCAGGATCTCGGCGATCTCCACCCGCCTTCCCCTTGTCCGAGGCCAGGATCTCGGCGATCTCCACCCGCCTTCCCTCTTTGGCGGAGCGTACCCCCGCGCGGATGACGGCGAGAGAGAGGACGGCTTTCTCCCCGTCCACCTCGGGCTTTGCCTTCCCGCGGACGCAGCCGGCGAATTCCTCGAGCTCCTCGGCGATGGTGTCGTTTTTCGCGCAGGGGACGGCCTGGGGCGGGCCCTGCTTGCGGTAGAGGACGCGCAGGCCGTCGAAGAGGGTGTAGTAGGCGGTGGCCTCCTTCCCGTAGATGTTCATCAGGTAGTACTCGGAGGCGGAGGCGTAGCTGGCGGTGAGGTTCGAGATGGCCCCGTTCTCATGCCCCATGATGAGGTTGGCCACGTCCGGATTGTCGCCCGGCAGCACCAGATGCGCCGTCCGGGCCGAGACAGCGCGGATGGGCCCCATCAGGTACTCCAGAA
>JACPCT010000308.1 GCA_016184445.1 Candidatus Tectimicrobiota bacterium
GGCGGCCGTTCCCTCCCGCTTGTCGGCGGTGGTCATGAGGCAGCTCTGGGCCAGGCGCTCGACGAGCATCCCGGCGTCCGGGCCGTGCTGGGCCCGGGCGTTGAGAGCGATCTTGGCGAGGCGGACGGCCAGGGGGCCCTTGGCGAGAATCCTCCTCGCCATGGCGCGGGCGGCGGGGAGGAGCTCGGCGTGGGGCACCACCTGGTTCACGAGGCCGATGCGGAGGGCCTCCCGGGCGTCGATGACGTCGCCGGTCAGGACGAGCTCCTTGGCCTTCCCCAGCCCCACGAGGCTCACGAGGCGCTGGGTGCCCCCGGCGCCGGGGATGATGCCCAGGTTCACCTCGGGCTGGCCGAAGCGGGCCTGCTCGCTCGCGATGCGGAGGTCGCAGGCGAGGGCCAGCTCGCAGCCCCCGCCCAGGGCGAAGCCGTTGACGGCGGCGATGAGGGGCTTCTCGGCCGCCTCGATGCGCATGAGGGCGCGCGAGGGGGGGGCGGCCAGGCCGTCGAGCAGGGTGCGCTCCTGGATCTGGCGGATGTCGGAGCCGGCGGCGAAGGCCTTGTCGCCCGCCCCGGTGATGACGATGACGCCCGCGGCCCCGTCCCCCTCCAGCTCCCCGACGGCCCGGGCCAGCTCCTCCCAGGTCCTGGGGTCGAGGGCGTTGCGCACCTCGGGGCGGTTGATGGTGAGGAGGGCGACGCCCTCGGAGATCTCGACGAGCAGGTTGTCGAAGGGCACGGGGGCTCCTCCCTGGACGCGGATTAAGAAGAAGGCGGGGCGGCGGCTGCTTGGGGCCGCCCGGGGATGATCGAGGAGGAGAAGATAGCGCAGGGGCCGGGGGGAGTCACCCGGCCGGGGGGGTCTCCGGGCGGGGGCCGCCCGGGCGGGAGGGCTCTCCGGGAGGGGGAGGCGGCCATCCCGGATCTGGCAGCCTCGATTGGCAAAAAGTCAAGGCTGGATTGACAAAACGGCAAGGCGCTGAAATTAAAATTTTACGGTGAATGCGGGCATAATTTCGATATGAGACATCTTTTTGGATGCGCCGCCGCAGCCCGTGCATTATTTGTTAGCAATTTGCCGCATCGAGTGCTAATTTTCTGTTGACATCCGCGACCCATTCCCTTATATATATGAGCGATGAAACTAAGGTAAATTTGAGTGTTAAGGACTAATATTCCGTGGAAATCATCTGCCGGGCGGTCTTTCGCGGGACACCCCAGCGCTAGCGGATAGGGACAGCCAACTGAGGGCGCGCGGGCCGTTGGGCCCGGCCGCCCTTGCGTGAGCAACGGAAGGTCCGGTCTTCGGGTGGTTCGGGAGAGGGAAGCTTCGGAGCAAGCGGGAGCGATCGAAGGAGGAGCACGATGGCGAAGGTGAAGACGAAGGTTCAGCCCCTGCAGGACCGCATCCTGGTCAAGCGCCTCGATGCGGAGGAGGAGAAGGTGGGCGGCATCATCATCCCCGACACGGCCAAGGAGAAGCCCCAGGAGGGCGAGGTGGTGGCCGTGGGCCCGGGCAAGGTGACCGACGACGGCAAGCGGCAGCCGGTCGGGGTGAAGGAGGGCGACAAGATCCTCTTCGCCAAGTACGCGGGCACCGAAGTGAAGATCGATGGCGAGGACTTTCTGGTCATGCGCGAGGACGACGTCCTGGCTGTCCTGCGCTAGGGGCCCCCAAGCGGCGGGCCGCTTGGGGCAAGCCAGGCGCTCATCCCCGCAAGCACAACGAGGAGCACAAGGCATATGGCGAAGATAATCCTGTTCGACGAGGAAGCCCGGGCGAAGATCAAGCGCGGCGCGGACCAGCTGGCCGACGCCGTCAAGGTGACCTTGGGCCCCCGGGGCCGCAACGTGGTCATCGACAAGAAGTTCGGCTCCCCCACCTCCACCAAGGACGGCGTCACCGTCGCCAAGGAAGTGGAGCTCGATGACCACTTCGAGAACATGGGCGCCCAGATGCTGAACGAGGTGGCCAGCAAGACCTCCGACGTGGCCGGCGACGGCACCACCACCGCCACCGTGCTGGCCCAGGCCATCCTCCGCGAGGGCCTCAAGAACGTCACGGCCGGCGCCAACCCCATCGACCTCAAGCGCGGCATCGACGCGGCCGTCGAGAAGGTGGCCGAGGAGCTCAAGAAGCTCTCCAAGCCCGTCCGCGACAAGCGCGAGATCGCCCAGGTCGGCACCATCTCGGCCAACAGCGACCCCACCATCGGCGACCTCATCGCCGAGGCCATGGACAAGGTCGGCAAGGACGGCGTCATCACCGTCGAGGAGGCCAAGTCCATGGAGACCTCCCTCGACATCGTCGAGGGCATGCAGTTCGACCGCGGCTACCTGAGCCCCTACTTCGTCACGAACCCCGACAGGATGGAGTGCATCCTCGAGGAGCCCTACCTCCTCTACCACGAGAAGAAGATCTCCAACATGCGCGACCTCCTGCCCCTGCTGGAGAAGATCGCGAAGATGGGCAAGCCGCTGCTCATCGTGGCCGAGGAGGTCGAGGGCGAGGCGCTGGCCACCCTCGTCGTGAACAAGCTGCGCGGCACCCTCCAGTGCGCCGGCGTCAAGGCCCCCGGCTTCGGCGACCGCCGCAAGGCCATGCTCGAGGACATGTCCATCCTGACCGGCGGCAAGGTCATCAGCGAGGACCTCGGCATCAAGCTCGAGAACGTCACCCTTGAAGACCTCGGCCAGGCCAAGCGCATCACCATCGACAAGGACAACACCACCATCGTCGAGGGCAAGGGCAAGGCCAAGGACATCGAGGGCCGCGTCAAGCAGATCCGCAACCAGATCGAGGAGACCACCAGCGACTACGACCGCGAGAAGCTCCAGGAGCGCCTCGCCAAGCTCGTGGGCGGGGTGGCCGTCATCAACGTGGGCGCCGCGACCGAGGCCGAGATGAAGGAGAAGAAGGCCCGCGTCGAGGACGCCCTGAACGCCACCCGCGCCGCCGTCGAGGAGGGCGTGGTGCCGGGCGGCGGGGTCGCCCTCCTGCGCTGCCAGAAGGTCATCGACGCGCTCCAGCTCGAGGGCGACCGCAAGGTGGGCGCCCAGATCCTGCGCCGCGCCGTCGAGGAGCCCCTGCGCCAGATCGCGATCAACGCGGGCGCCGAGGGCTCGGTCGTCGTCCAGAAGGTGCTGGCCGAGAAGGGCAACACCGGCTTCAACGCCACCACCCTGGAGTACGAGGACATGGTCAAGGCGGGCATCATCGACCCGACCAAGGTCGTGCGCTCCGCCATCCAGAACGCCGCCTCGGTGGCCGGCCTCATGCTCACCACCGAGTGCGTCATCTCCGACAAGCCCGAGGAGAAGAAGGGCATGCCCGGCGGGATGCCCCCGGGCGGCATGGGGGCGGGATGGACATGTAACGAGCCGCGCACCCGGCGGCTGGCGGCAGATAGAGTAGATGGAAGAGAAGGGGGGCGCCCGCAAGGGCGCCCCCCATTTGTTTCGCCCCTGCCTTGCCGCCCCCGCCCGCCGGGCCTAAAATGATTGCGTGGGGCGGGGTTTCCGCCCCGGCCCTCCGGAGGCGACGATGGCCAGCGTGATCGCCGAGATCGAGGAGAAGTTCCGGTCCCTGAGCGACGGGGAGAAGGCGGAGGTGCTCCGCTCCCTCCTCGCCGAGCTGGACGGGCCGGCCGACGCCGGCGCCGAGGGCGCGTGGCTGGAGGAGGCGAGGAAGCGCCACCGCGAGCTGGCCGAGGGCAAGGCGGAGCCCGTCCCCGCCGGCCGCGTGTTTGAGAATCTCCGTTCGAGAATTCCGTCCTAGAACTCTCTTTTACCTCTACCCCTCCCCCCCGCCTTGCCGCCCCCGCCCGCCGGGCCTAAAATGGCTGCGTGGGGCGGGGTTTCCGCCCCTTGCCGCTGAGGCGGGACGCGATGACGAGGCGCTCCCCGGGGGTCGGTCTCCCCCTGCTGATCTCCCTCCTGCTCCACCTCCTGGCCTTCGCCGCCTTCAGCCTCCAGGCGCTCTGGCCGGCCCAGGTGGCGGCCCGGTCCCCCGTCTTCCGGGTGGTCTCGGTCGAGCTCCCCAAGCCCAAGGAGGAGCCGCCCGAGAACCCCGAGAGCCGCCTCCTCGCCGACGCCAACCGGCGCGAGAGCGGCCAGGCGAGGCCTGGCCCCGAGCCCCGGCTCCGCCGGGAGGCGGAGGACAAGGTGCCCGCCCGCCAGGGCCTCCCCCAGGAGCAGGTGGCCGCGCTGCCCCCGCCGCCGCCCTCCCCTCCGCTGCCCCCGGTGCGGGCCGTCCCCCCCGCGCCCCCGTCCCCTCCCGAGCCGAAGAAGGAGGAGGTGAAGAAACCCGAGCCGGAGAAGAAGCCGCCCCAGGTGGTCCGGCCCCCCAGCCCGCGCCCCGCCCCGCGCCAGGAGCAGGCGAGGGTGGAGCTCCAGAGGAAGGAACCCCCCCAGAAGAAGCCGGAGGAGAAGAGGCCCGAGCCCAGGCGGGAGCCCCCCAAGCCCCCCCAGCAGGCCCGGCCGCCCGCCCCCCCGCGGGACCCCCTCGCCCCGTTCCGGGTCCGGCCCCGGGGCCGCCCCGACGCGCCCAACCTCAACCTCTCGGACGAGGACGCGGACCGGATCGCCCGCGCCTCCCTCGATAAGGATCTCAAGCGCGAGGAAGCGGGCGAGGCCATCTCGCTCGACACGCGGGACTTCCGCTTCGCCTCCTACTTCGCCCACATCAAGGAGCGCATCCAGAACCACTGGAGCTGGCCCCGCGAGGCGCGCGACTACGCCGGCAAGCTCGTGCTGCGCTTCATCCTCTCCGAGGACGGGAGGCTCCGGAAGGTGGAGCTCCTCTCCTCCTCGGGCTACCGCATCCTGGACGACGAGGCCATGTCGGCCGTCGCCAAGGCGGCCCCCTTCAGGCCCTTCCCGCCCGGCCTGGGCCGCAAGATGCTCAACATCGAGGGCACCTTCGTCTACGAGCACATGGGCCGCCGCCTGGTGCCGTAGGGGGAGGGAGGTGTTGACACTCTCTTTCGCTTTTTGTACTATGTCTTCACCTGAAACATGACATTGCGTAAATCAAGTTCTTACGGAAACAAGAGAGGGATGGGGTGAAAGGCTTCGTGCCGACGCCAGAGGCCACCGTCGATGCAATGGTGGAGCGCCTCTTTCGAAAGAGTCCTCCGCGCAGGGGGTCGCGCCTCCTTGATCCGGGATGCGGACACGGGGCCTTCATCGAAGGGGTCTTTCGCTGGTGCCGCCGCCACGGAGCCCCACGGCCCGAGATTGCCGGGATCGAAATGGACCCCGGGAAAATCAGGGAGGCGAAGAGAAGCTTCCGGGGCGAATCGGGTCTAGAGTCCTTTGACTACATCGTGGGGAATCCGCCCTACGTCGCGATCGAAAAACTGAGCGAGGATGAGCGCGCCCGCTACCGGAGGCTGTTCAACACGGCGCGGGGCCGCCTCGACCTGTATTTGCTCTTCTGGGAACGCGCTCTCGGGCTTCTCCGCCCGGGGGGGCGGCTCGTGTTCATCACGCCCGAGAAGTTTGCCTATGTCGAAACTGCGCGCCCTCTCCGGGAGATACTTTCCCAGTTTCAGGTTGAGGAGATATTCTTCGCGCCAGAAAATACGTTTCCCGGCCTTACGACCTATCCGACGGTCACGACGGTTGGGAATCGAATGCCATCGAAGGCAACGGTCATCGAGACCAGGAATGGTGAGCGGAAATCGGTTCGCCTGCCCCAGGGCGGTGGGTCGTGGCAACCCATAATTCATGGAGCAGTCGAACTCCGCGGCGGCCGGACGCTTGAGGATTTGGCGCTACGCGTGAGTTGCGGAGTGGCCACCGGCGCTGACGGGATGTTCGTGCTGGCGGCTACCAAGCTCCCTTCGGAGTTGCAGCGGCTGTCATATCCAACCCTGGCCGGACGGGAATTGCGTCTCGGAAGGGTCCTTCCCGAGCCCTGCTGGCGGATGTTAATGCCCTACGACCAAGATGGCCGACTCTTGCCGGAAAACCGCCTCGCGGCGCTCGGAGAGTATCTGGCTCGACCCGAGGTCAGGAAGCGCCTTGAAGCCCGGACTTGTGTTCAAAGGAAGCCGTGGTACGCCTTCCACGAGACGCCGTGTCTCAAGGAAATCCTGCGCCCCAAGCTGCTCTGTAAAGACGTTACACTGGAGCCATTCTTCTGGATTGACCGCCGGGGGGACATCATCCCTCGGCACTCGGTCTACTACGTGGTGCCGCACGCGACTGATCTCCTAGAGCCGCTAGCCGAGTTTTTGAACTCAGCGGAAGCTCGCTCTTGGCTGCGATCTCATTGCCAGAGAGCGGCAAACGGCTTCCTCCGGGTACAAAGCAGCGTCCTCAAGAAGCTTCCCGTCCCTGATGACCTCGGCGTACTGGTCAAATCGCGCCCTGTCGCGGTATAGCCCATGGCGGCAAGGAGTGGCGGAGGCGCAAAGGCGAATCCTTTCGACGAAGTGGTAAACGCCATCCATGCGGCTGGTTACCACAACCATCGCCGTCTTTTTCTGGGCACGGAC
>JACPCT010000309.1 GCA_016184445.1 Candidatus Tectimicrobiota bacterium
AAGGGCCGGCCCCGGAGGTTCTCGGTGTACCAGGCGGGGCGGGGCAGGCTGCCCGTGATGGTGGTGGCGACGGCGAGGTCTTTCGTCGCGGTGTACATGGGGTCTCCTTGGCGCGGCGCTTGCGGGCTAGGTGAGTAATCCAAACGCGTGGTTCACGGCGGGGCCCGGCTCTGCTCCCCCTCCCTTAGGGAGCGGGGATGGGCCGCGCGGGGCGTCTTTCCCCATCCGGGCATCCGCCCGACAAACAATCCGTGGAGACCTATTCCTCGTCCGCCAGGGCGAAGCGGCTCTCGGCGGCGGGGATGTGGGCCTCCGGGAGGCCCAGCTCCCGGCGGACGATGTTGGTGCCCCGGGTCAGCGCCACCATCTTGTAGAAGGCGTGGCGGCGGCTCATGCCCTCCCGCCCGAAGCCGCAATCCGTCGAGACGCACAGCCGCTCGGGGGGGATGTGCCTCAGCGCCGTGCGGAGGAGGGCGGCCACCTCCTCGGGGCGCTCGACCTGGAGGGTGTGGTGGTCGATCACCCCGATGGCGACCTTGGGCTTGGTGATCTCGCGCCCGATGGACTCGATGTCCGCCCCCTTGGTGGTGGCGCACTCGAAGGTGAGCACGTCGGCGTCCAGCTCGTTCATGTACTCGAGGGCGGGCTCGTAGCGCTTGTTGATGTCGAAGGTGCGCTGCTGGGCGGGGTTGCCCCAGCAGGTGTGGCACCAGAGCTCGAGCTTCTCGCGCAGGCCGCGCACGCTCTGGTTGAACCAGCGCACGCTCAGCTCGGCCTGGGCCGGGGCGTCCTTCTGGGTGTAGTCCACCCGGTGGACCCAGGGCTCCTCCACCTGGAAGACCGCGGCCCCGGAGCCGGCCACGCGCAGGAACTCCTCCCGCATGATGGCGGAGAGGTCGGCGAACATCTGCTCCCGATCCTTGTAGTGGCGGTTGGGGAGGAGGAGGGCGACCGTCTCGGGGCTGGCCACCCCGACCTTGACCGGCTTGGCGGTCATCTGCTGGGCCGAGCGCCACAGCTGGGGCAGCTCCAGGGGCCCCGGGCCGAGCTTGCCCGTCACCTGGGGCAGCGCCCAGGCTTCGAGCACCTCGAAGAGGATGTCCCCGGGCCGGGTGGTGTTCTTGCGGGCGGCCTCGCTCCGCCCCGTCTCGTAGCCGGTCACCCCCTGGAGGCGCTCCAGGGTGTAGTTCACCCAGGAGCGGCCGCCCACGTCGGTGTCGAAGCGGGCGTCCCCGTCGGTCACGATGTCGAGGCCCGCGCGCTCCTGGTCGCGGATGATGCAGGAGACGGCGTCGAGGTACTGCTCGCGGAAGTTCTTCTCGGCCATCGCCACCCGGAAGGGCCGGCCCCGGAGGTTCTCGGTGTACCAGGCGGGGCGGGGCACGCTGCCCGTGATGGTGGTGGGGAGCTTCAGGTCCTTCGTGGCGGTGTACATGGTGAGCCTCCTCCCTCCCGGCTAGAGGCGGATGAGCTTCGCGGGGTTGGCGCGGAGGATCTTCTCTTGGTCGCCCGCGCTCAGGCCCGAGCCCTCGACGAAGTCCACCACCCGCTCCTGCATCATGTCGTAGGGGTAGTCCGTGCCGCAGACCACGTGGTCGGCGCCCACCTCCTGCACCAGCCAGCGCAGGCCCGAGTGGCTGAAGGTGATGACGTCGAAGTAGAGGTTCTTGAAGTAGTGGCGGGGCGGGTGCGGGGTGTGGACCTTCGTCTCGGGGCGCTGCTCCCAGGCGTGCTGGATGCGCCCGATGGCCCAGGGGAGGTTGCCCCCGGCGTGGGCGAGGAAAACCTTGAGGCCTGGCCAGCGCTCGAAGTGGCCCGAGAGGATGAGCCGCGCCGCCGCCACGGTGGTGGCCAGCGGGTTCCCCACGCAGTTGGCCATGTAGTAGGGGAAGAGGGGCTTGAAGTCGGCGAAGTCGGGGTGGATGAAGACGAGGGCCCCGAGCCGCTCCGCCGCCTTCCAGAAGGCCTCGTACTGGGGCTCGTCCAGGGCGTGGGGGCCGACCCGGTCGGCGATGATGCAGCCGAGCAGCCCCATCCCCATCGCCCGCTCGAGCTCCGCCGCCGCGGCCTCGCCCCCGTTCTGGAGGGGGACGTTGCCCAGGCCCCGGAAGCGGTCGGGGTGCTTCTGGCAGAAGCCCGCGATGCCGTCGTTCGTGACCCGGGAGACATGGTCCCCCGGGGGCCCCGCCATCCAGTAGAAGAAGGCGGGCGGGGGCGGGGAGACCAGGGCCATGTCGAGGCGGTCGGCCTTCATGTCCGCCAGCTTGCGCCCGGCGTCGCGGAGCTGCTGGCCCCACTTCTCCTGGGTCATGCGGCGGTTGTACTCGGAGGAGACGGGCGGGAAGAAGCCCTCGAAGCTGTCGGCGTGCTGGGGCCGGCGCCTGCGCTCGGCGGCGGCCAGCTCCTCGGCCTCGGGGATGTAGATGTGGTGATGGAGATCAATATTCGGCAAGGCGAGTCTCCTTTCGAGTCTCGAGCGAAGGATCGGGGAGGATGGGGAGAAGGCCGGGGGCTCGGCCCCGCGGCCAGGGGAGAAGGGTATTCCCCCTTCCCTGGGGCGTCAAACCGGGGAGGGCCCTGGATTTCGGGCCGCGTTGACGGCGGGGGCGGGCGGGTGAGACACTATTCCGCCAGGGCCGCGCCGCAGGGCGCGGGCGCCCCCCAGCGGAGGTCGATCGATCCGTGATGGATGAAGGCTCCTCGCGCCTTCCCCGCTCCTACGACGGTCTGCGGCACCTCCAGGGAGAGTTCGACGCCTACCAGCGGGCGGCGTTCCCCGAGCGGGAGCCCCGGTTCTTCGCGCTGGAGCTCGCGGGGGAGACGGGCGAGATCGCCAATCTGGAGAAGAAGGTCTGGAAAGGGCGCGAGGTGGAGGACGCCGCCTTCCCCGATGAGGCGGCCGACGTCCTCATCGCCCTGCTCAACTACGCGAACGCGCGCGGCATCGACCTCGCGCGGGCCGTCTCGGAGAAGATGGCGGAGATTGACCGCCGCCGGCTCCTTCATCCCGAACGCTGAGGGCCCCCGGGCGGCCTCATGGCGTCCGGCCCCTTGCGAGGCGGCCCCTTGATGGAAAGCCGGAGAGGAGAGGAAGCGCATCCCATGGCCGGAACCCCCGCGGAATCCGCCGACCTCGCCGACGTCCAGGGCGGGGCGGACGATCGCAACGTCAAGATCAACAAGGTGGGCGTGAAGAACATCCGCTACCCCATCGTGGTCCGCGACCGGGCCAAGAAGTTCCAGCACACGGTGGGGACAGTCGACATGTTCGTGGACCTGCCCCACCACTTCAAGGGCACCCACATGAGCCGCTTCCTCGAGGTGCTGAACGAGCACAACGGCCTCATCAGCGTGGACCTTTGTCCTGAGCGTGAAGGTGAACGTGGCCACCCTGTGCCCGTGCTCCAAGGAGATCAGCACCCGGGGGGCGCACAACCAGCGCGGCAACGTCCACATCAAGGTCCGCTTCGAGGGCGAGCTGTGGATCGAGGAGATCGTCGAGGTGGCCGAGGAGTCCGGGAGCTGCGCCCTCTACCCCATCCTCAAGCGTGAGGACGAGAAGTATGTGACCGAGAAGGCCTTCGACAACCCGCGCTTCGTCGAGGACGTGGTGCGCGAGGCGTCCCTCAGGCTGCGCCAGGACCCCCGCATCCGGTGGTTCCAGGTCCACGTCGAGAACTTCGAGTCCATCCACGACCACAACGCCTACGCCTTCGTCGAGGAGTGGCGGGTGCCCCCGGCCAAGATGGGCTAGCGGGGAACCCCGGCGCGGCATCCTCGCGGGAAGCCCCGGCCGTATCCCCCCTCCCTCCGGGAGAGGGTTGCCGGAGCCGGCCGGAGCGATTTTTTGAAAGATGTTCATCCGCGCACCACTCGTGAGATTCCCACGCGGACGGATCCTATCGCCCATCGCGTCTTTTCCCGGGAAGCATTCCCAAGGGGCTGAAATCCGGCCCGAAATGTCCTATAAAGGCGTGGCGGCCGCCCCCCCTGGGCGGAGGGAGCGGCCTGCGGATCGTTCTGCCGCGCCCCGCCCACGGGGAGTAACGATGTCCACGCGCGAGGCGCGCACCCAGGAGCTCCTGAGCCTCCTCCGCTCCCGCATCCTGGTGCTGGACGGGGCGATGGGGACCATGATCCAGGCCCACCGCCTCTCGGAGGAGGACTTCCGGGGGGGGCGCTTCGAGGATCACCCCCGCGAGGTGCGCGGGAACAACGACCTGCTCTGCCTCACCCAGCCCGCGCTCATCCGCTCCATCCACGAGGCCTACCTCGAGGCCGGGGCGGACATCCTGAAGACCAACTCCTTCAACTCGACCGCCGTCTCCCTGGCCGACTACCACATGGGGCCCCTGGCCTACGAGATGAACCTAGCGGCCGCGAGCCTCGCCCGCGAGGCGGCGGATGCGTCCGAGGCCCGCTCCCCCGGCCGGCCCCGCTTCGTGGCGGGCGCGATCGGGCCCACGAACCGCACCGCCTCCCTCTCCCCGGACGTGAACGACCCGGGCTTCCGGAACATCACCTTCGACGCGCTCGGGGAGGCCTACACCGAGGCGGCCCGGGGGCTCCTCGACGGGGGGGCGGACATCCTCCTCATCGAGACAGTCTTCGATACCCTGAACTGCAAGGCGGCCCTCTTCGCCATCGAGTCCCTCTTCGAGGCGCGGGGGGAGCGGGTGCCCCTCATGGTCTCGGGGACCATCACCGACGCGAGCGGCCGCACCCTCTCGGGCCAGACCACCGAGGCCTTCTGGAACTCGGTCGCCCACGCGAGGCCCCTGAGCGTGGGCCTCAACTGCGCCCTGGGCGCGAAGCAGCTGCGTGCCTACGTGGAGGAGCTCGCCCGGGTGGCCGGCGTCCCCGTCTCCACCCACCCGAACGCGGGCCTCCCGAACGCCTTTGGCGGCTACGACGACAGCCCCGGCTACATGGCGGACCTCCTCGGGGAGTTCGCCCGCAGCGGCCTGGTGAACATCGTGGGCGGCTGCTGCGGCACCACTCCAGCCCACATCGCCGCCATCGCCGGCGCCGTCGGGAAGGCGGACCCGCGCCCCATCCCCGAGGTCCCCCGCCGCTGCCGCCTGAGCGGCCTGGAGCCCCTGAACGCCGGGCCCGAGACGGGCTTCGTGAACGTGGGCGAGCGCACCAACGTCACGGGCTCCTCCC
>JACPCT010000310.1 GCA_016184445.1 Candidatus Tectimicrobiota bacterium
ACATCGACCGCAACCTCGTGACCTGGGCCGAGTACGCCCGCTTCATCCAAGCCAAGGGGCCCGCCGGCCCCAGGGGCGAGATGTACCTGGACGCGGAGGACCCGGACAACCGCATCCACCTGCGGAACGGGGTGTGGGCGGCGGAGCCCGCCTTCGCCAGCCACCCGGCGGCCGAGCTCGCCTGGCACGGCGCCGTCGCCTACTGCGCCTGGGCCGGCAAGCGCCTCCCCAGCGAGGCCGAGTGGGAGAAGGCCGCCCGCGGCACGGACGGCCGCCTCTACCCCTGGGGGAACCAGAAGCCCACCCGGGAGCTGGCCTTCCTGGGCTTCCGGGGGGAGACGGCGCCCGCCGGGAGCCACCCCAAGGGGGCGAGCCCCTACGGCGTCCTCGACATGGCGGGGCAGGTGTGGGAGTGGACCCGCTCCCTCGCCAAGGCCTATCCCTACAACCCCCGGGACGGGCGGGAGGACATGGGCGCCGGCGCGCCCCGCGTCATCCGGGGCGGGATGGCGGGGAGCGACGAGGAGGGCCTGACCTCCACCAGCCGCGAGGTGGTCTTCCCCGGGCGCCAGGCCACGGGCCACGCCTACATCGGCTTCAGGTGCGCGGCGGTGGACGAGCCGCTCATGTAGCTGTGGAATCCGATCAAGGCATCCGCGGGAGAAGAACCTGGGGGGCTGAACCTCGGGGCCTGTGCTCCTCACCCCTTAGGAGAGGGGAAGGGGGTGAGGGAAAATCCGGCCGCGCCGCGGAATCCTCCCTGGGAAGAAGCGCGGCGGGAAGAAAAAAGGAGAATAGGACTTAGGAGGCGAACGCGTACTTCACGTTGATGTCAGCGGTTGCGGTTGCCGTGACGGCTTCCGACGCGTGCCAACGCGCGGCGCTAGTTATCTGCATATCTGGGCCGGGAACATATTTTCCTTGCCGTCTCCGTGCGGCGGTGATCGGCTCAATGGATTTGGCGGAGCTATCTAGCGCGTCCATGAAAGTTGAGCCGTATCCAAGGCAGCCAGGAACAGAGGGGCAAGAGGCAATGTAATTCCCAAGACTGTCCGGCCCCTGCGCCACAATGACATAGCCTGTCTGGGCGTGAAGAAGGACTTTAGTTTCCATCGCCAGCCGTCCTTTTCTTGTTCTTCCGGGTTTCTCTTTGTCTTGGTTGAGCGATTCTCCCGAACCTTGCTTCATACCTCTTTATATTCTGAGCGAGTGCATCGCGGATTCGCTTTGCGTGAGTGACCGTAGTAACAAATCTATGGCCCACTCCGACTAGTTGAGTTCCGGGTATAATTTGGCCGATGTCAAAATAAAATTCTTCCCCAGAATGCCGAACAACTAAGTGGTTAAAAAAAATCGCTTGTGGAAGCAATTGCTCGCCACGGGCATCTGGCTCCTTGGCAGGTATTTTGCCATGTTGACTGGGTCCCTGTCGGGATGGGTAAAAACCCCCGTCTCTTTGCCCCTCCACTTGGAAAAGCGATACCCGTTCCTCGTCAGCCCAGCGATGAGGTCACGCCTCGCGATCTGGGGGCCGTGTACCATGCGAACGTGGCCTCCCGGTCAAACTGCCATCCCTAGTGTCGCATATCCTATATCGGCAGCCGAGCACGAAACCGAAAAATTTTCGCATGAACTTAACGGTGTCGCTAGTTTAATTATTGATATTTTGCGGGGATGTCATTGCGCAATTTTCCAACTAGCCCCTACACATCCGCCGGGTTCTTCACCCAGGCGGTGGAGGGCGCGGGCGGGTGGGCGGCGCTGGGCGGTCTTGGCGTCCGGTGTCCGGCGGGATGCTACAACACGGGGCGGGGACGGAGGAAAGGTTGGCCTAGAACCCCTTGCCCAGCGCCAGCCCGAAGAAGATGGCGAGGAGCCCGAGGAGGAGGTTGACGAGGTTGGTCCGCCCGATGGCGCGGATGAGGCGGAGGCGCTCCTCGGTCCCCGCCGCGAGGGGCCGGCCGTTCCCGGCGGGCCCCGTCCCCCGGGTGAGGCGCAGGCCCAGGGCGAAGAACTGGAAGCTCATCCCCATCACCATGAGGAAGACCGTTGCGAGCTTGAGCCCCAGGGGGACGAAGATCGTTCCGAAGCGGGGCCCCATGGCCGCCTTGAGGCCGGTGAGGTACCAGGCCCCGGTGAGGATCAAGACCCCCATGCACACGAGGATGAAGGGGTGGTAGAAGCGCACGATGGCGGTCATCTCGCCCGCGAACTCCCCGGGCGCGAGCCGCCGGCGCAGGCTCGCGGCGAGGAGGCCGAAGAAGGCGAGGGCGCCCGCGTAGAGGCAGGCGCCCAGGATGTGGAGGTAGAGGATCCAGAAGTAACTGCGGGGCATCCGGTCATCCTCTGGGGGCGAACGAAACCCCCGGCGGCGGGGGGCCGCCGGGGGGCCGGGGGAGGCCGCGGGGGGCGGGCCTCAGCGGGCCGCCTCCTTGCGCGGGAAGAACTTGTCGTACATCTCGGGGCGCTGCCACTGGCTCAGGACGCCGGCCTTGGCCCCGTTGTCCGAGGAGGAGCTCACGCCGTCCCGCTGGCCGCGCAGGTCGCGCACCCGCTCCAAGTCCACGTCCACGATGAACATGCCCGCCCTGGTGCTCTCGAAGATGACCTCCTCGGGCGTGGCCACCATGGCGAGGCCCCGCTGCGTGGAGTCGAAGAGGTTCTGGGTGGTCACGACGATGGCCAGGTTCTCGATGGCGCGGGCCCAGATGAGCTGGCGCCAGGTGGTCCAGAGCTTGCGCTTGTCCGTCCCCGCCGGGAGGAAGATGAGTTCCGCCCCGCGCAGGGCGAGCGCCCGGGCCACCTCGGGCATGTAGACCTCGCTGCACATGGCGAGGCCCACCTGGGCGAAGGGGGTCTCGAAGACGGGGAACTCGTTCCCGGCGACGTACTGGAACTCCCAGTGGGGCCCGCCCGTGTAGATCCAGGGGCCCGGCGGGTGGGTGCGGCGGTACTTGCCGGGGGCGCCGCCGCCCGGCCGCGCCAGCATGAGCAGGTTGTAGGCGGTGGCGGCCTTCTCGTCGATGGGCTCGAGGGTGCCGTACTGGACGTAGACCCCGCAGCGCTTGGCCGCCTCCACCATGGCGCCCGTGGGGTCGAAGCGGGCGGGCATGCGCCAGGGGCCGGGGTAGGTCTCGGGGAAGGCGACGAACTGGGCCCCCTGGGCGGCGGCCTGCTCGACGTGGCGGACGGCGTCCGCGACGTTCGCCTCGTCCCCCGGGGGCTCGTGGCTCATCGGCTGGACGAGGGCGATGCGGAAGTTGTTGGCCATGGGCGCTTCCTCTCCGGGTCCCTACTTCTTCACCCGGTCCGAGAAGAGCACGCCGCCCGCCGCCCAGGAGTCGCCGTCGATGTCGTGGAAGACGACGGTGACCGACTCCTTGGGCGCGCCGGCCTTCTTCGCCTCCTTGCCGCGCCCCTGGATGAGGCTGATGTGCACGACGGGCATTCTGGGCTCTCCCTCTCGATGGGGGCTCTTCCCCCGTCTGATCGCTAGGCCCCCTTCGGGGCGGCCGCCCGCACCTCCGGGCTCACCCGATCCTCCCACCGCTTGAAGTTCTCCCGGAACTTCCCCGCCAGATCGCGCGCCTTCTCGTCGTACTTGCCTCCGTCCTTCCACATGTTCCGGGGCACGAGAATGTCGGAGGGAACCTCCGGGCACTGGGCCGGCACGTGGAGGCCGAACTCGGGAAGGTGCTGGGTGGGGACCTGGGCCAGCTTGCCCTCCAGGGCGGCGGTGAGGAGGCCGCGGGTGTGCTTGAGGGACATGCGGGGAACCTCGCCCGCGGCGCCGCCGATCCAGCCCGTGTTCACGAGCCACACCTGGGCCTTGAATTTGCCGATCTTCTCCCGCAGCAGCTCGCCGTAGCGGGAGGGGTGGAGCGCCATGAAGGGCGCGCCGAAGCAGGTGCTGAAGGTGGCCTCGGGCGCGGTCACGCCCGCCTCGGTGCCCGCCACCTTCGCGGTGTAGCCTGAGAGGAAGTGGTAGGCGGCCTGCTCGGGGGTCAGCTTGCTGATGGGGGGCAGGACGCCGAAGGCGTCGCAGGTGAGGAAGAAGACGTTCTCCGGGTGCCCGCCCATCCCCGAGGGGACGCAGTTCTCGATGAAGTGGGTGGGGTAGGTGGCCCGGGTGTTCTCGGTGATGGACTGGTCGGCGTAGTCGATCTCGCGCGTGGCGGGGTCCACGACCACGTTCTCGAGGACGGAGCCGAAGCGGATGGCGTCCCAGATCTGGGGCTCCTTCTCCCGGGAGAGGTCGATGGTCTTGGCGTAGCAGCCGCCCTCGAAGTTGAAGACGCCCTGGTCGCTCCAGCCGTGCTCGTCGTCCCCGATGAGGCGGCGGCGCGGGTCGGCGGAGAGGGTGGTCTTGCCCGTGCCCGAGAGGCCGAAGAAGAGGGCGGTCCGGCCGTCCTGGCCCATGTTGGCGGAGCAGTGCATGGAGAAGACGCCCTGCATGGGGAGCAGGTAGTTCATGATGAAGAAGGCGGACTTCTTCATCTCGCCCGCGTACTCGGAGCCCCCGACGAGGCCCATGCTCTTCTCGAAGTTGACCAGGGTGAAGTTCTCCTGGCGCAGCCCCTCTGCGGGGCCCGCGCCCAGGAAGCGGCCCGCGTTGATGACGGTGAACTTGGGCTCGTGGGCGCGGAGCTCCTCGGGCGTGGGCCGGATGAAGAGGGTGTGGCAGAAGAGGGAGTGCCAGGCCTGCTCCGAGATGACGCGGACGGGCAGCTTGTAGCGGGGGTCGGCCCCCACGAAGCCGTCGAAGATGAAGAGGTCGCGCTTCTGGAGGTAGCCGAACACCTTCTCGCGGATCTTGTCCCAGTTCTCCACCGAGATCTTCTGGTTGATCGGCCCCCACCAGATGTTCTGGGTGGAGGGCGCCTGGTCCACCGTGAACTTGTCCCTGGGGGAGCGGCCGGAGAACTTGCCCGTGTGGACGACGAGCGCGCCGTTGGGGGCGAGGTAGCCCTCCCCCCGCGCGACGGCCATCTCGACCAGGGCAGGCATGGGCAGGTTGCGGTGGACGCGGCCGACGTTCTTCAGGCCGATCTTCTCCAAGCCGCATGTTTCTCCGGCGGTCGGGGCCTTAGCCATGGTCGGTTACCTCCAAGGGATAAGAAGACGGATGTCCGCCCGGTGGGAAGGCCTTGCCGGCATTATACGCCGGGACGGGGAAAGGACACAGCCGCCCCCGCCGCGGACGGCAATATGCCCCCCGGTGGGGGCAGGGTCAACCTTCCGGGGGCCCGGCGCGGGGGTTCTCGATCGGCTTTCTCCCCGCGAATCCGGTCTCGATCGCGTGCCAGTGGGTGACCGTCTCCTCCTCCATCCGCCAGCACAGGTAGACCACCCGCCCCTGCCGCAGGGAGGGGAAGTCCACCAGCCCGGTGGCCAGGTCCTTGAGCTCCGCCCCGCTCTCGCGGAGAAAGCCCAGGTGGCCGTTGAGGGCCTGGACGTGCCGGAAGTATTCCCCGGCCGAGGGGAAGGTGCCCCCGCCCCGCTGGGCGTCCCCGGCGAGGCGCTCCACCTCCCCCCGGAAGGGGAGGAGGCGCTCCCGGATGCGGGCCATCTCGCGGAGGCGGGGCCGCAGGGCGGGGACGAGGGCGCGCGCCTCCTCCAGGGTGAAGAGGCGCCGGGGGGCCACGGGCCTAGCCCCCGCCGCGCCGGTAGAAGGGCAGCTCCACCACCCGGGCGCTCCCCTCGCCGCCCGGCCAGCGCACGCGCAAGGCGGTGCCTGGCTCCATGGCCTTGCGGTGGAGGTAGGCGAAGGCGATGCCCCGCCCCAGGGTGGGGGAGAGGGCCGAGCGCGTCACCTCGCCCGCTTCCTCCTCCCCCCGCAAAACGCCCGCCCCGGCGGGAGGCGCCTCGCCCCCCTCCAGGCGGATCCCCGCGAGCCCCCGGTTGACCTGCCCCAGGTACTTGATCTTCGCGATGACCTCCTGGCCGATGTAGCAGCCCTTCTGGAAGTCGAGGGCGCGCGCCTCGATCCCCGCCTGCATGGGGTTCACCTCGGGGCCCATGTCGGGCCCGAAGAGGGGCACCCCCGCCTCCAGGGTGAGGGTCCCGAACGCCCGCAGGCCCGCCGGCCGGGCCCCGGCCCCGGCCAGCGCGTCCCACAGGGCCCCGGCGCGGGCCGCGGGGGCGAGGAGCACGCAGCCCTCCTCGCCCGTCCAGAGCTCCCGGGCCGCGAGGACCTCGTCCCGGGCGGCGTGGCCGTGCTCGGGCAGATCGGGCCAGGGCAGCCCCGCCCGGCGAACGGCGGCGGGGGCCCCGGGGCCGAACACCCCGAGGGCGCAGAGGGCCTCGGTGCAATCCTTCATCTCGACCTGGTCCATGATGATGAAATGATCGAGCGCCCCGGCGAGGGGAACACTCATCCCCGGCGGGAGGAGGGCCAACAGCTCCACCTCGCGGCGGTAGAGGTGGAGGTCCGAGACGAACTTCCCCTGCCGGGTGAGGAAGGCGGCGTAGACCCCCTCGCCGGGCTTGAGGTCCTGGACCCGGTTGGTGAGCATCCCGTGGAGGAAGGCGGGGGCGTCGGGGCCCGAGAAGGCGAGCTTGCCCCGGTGCGAGAGGTCCAGCACAATGGCCCCCTCCCGGCAGGCGCGGTGCTCGGCCTCGGCGTCCCCGAAACTCGTTCGGTTTCATTCTAGGGTTTCCGGGCGCGGGCGTGAAGCCCCGCCCGGCCAGCGGAAAGGAGCATGAAGCATGGGCGAGCGCCTGGGGTTCATCGGCCTGGGGAAGATGGGCACCCCCCTCACGCGGAACCTGCTGAAGGACGGCCACGAGGTCTCGGGCTACGACATCGACCCCGCGCGGATGCGCCAGCTTGCGGAGGCGGGGGGGGCGCCCTGCCCCTCCGCCCGGGAGGTGGCCGGGCGCTCGGACATCACCTTCACCATGCTGCTCAAGCCCGAGCACATCGAGGAGAACACGATAGGCCCCTCCGGGGTCGCCGCGGCGGGGCGGAAGGGCCTCATCCACGTCGAGATGAGCACCATGCACCCCACCTGGTCGAAGGGCCTGGCCGGAAAGCTGGCCGGGCGCGGGATCGAGATGCTGGACGCCCCGGTCTCGGGCTCGGTCGACCAGGTCCACCTGCGCACCCTGGCCTTCATGGTCGGGGGCAGGCGCGAGGCCTTCGAGCGCGTGCGGCCCGTCATCGAGCCCCTGGCGCGCAAGACCGTCTACACCGGGGCGAGCGGCACCGGCGCCACCATGAAGCTCGCCACCAACCTCTTCGTGAACGCGGGGGTGGCCCTCCTCTCCGAGTCCCTCCTCCTCGCCCAGCGCTCCGGCGTGCCGGACGGCATCATCATGGAGGTGCTGCGCGGGGGCACCGTGGGCGGGAACCTCCTCGAGCTGGCGGGCCCCCGCATCCTCAGGCGCGACTTCGCCCCCCAGGGCGCCGTCGAGATCTTCGTCAAGGACATGGGCATGGCCATCGAGCTCGCCCGCGAGAGGGGCTTCGAGCTCACGGTGGTCAAGGCCGCGAGCGAGCTCTTCCTCAAGGCCGAGGCGGCCGGCTGGAGCAAGGACGACGCCATCCGCGTCATCGAGGTGTACGAGGGCAAGGCGGGGTAGGAGTTCAGCCCGGGTTCCCGATACTGAGAGATGTCGATGGAGTTCCTTGGCAGGCTTGTTCTTGACGCGCCCGCGGCGGTGTTGTCGTGGCTCGGCCGGCAAGGCACACGCGCAGTCGCAGCGCTCATTGTCATTGGTATCGTCACGCCATCGCTCGGCGCCTTATTCAAGCCGTTCGTCACCGAGGCGGTCTTTGTGCTGTTGTGCATTGCCTTCCTTCGCGTGGACATCGCGGCGTTTCGGATCTACCTGGGGCGCCCCGCGATTGTGCTCGCGGCAGCAGCGTGGACATCCTTGGTGATCCCAGCCCTGCTCGGCGCGAGCTATCTGGCGTTCGGTCTCGAAAATCAGTCGCCCGATCTCTTCCTCGCTCTCGTGCTGCAAGCAATCGCCTCGCCCCTGATGGCGGCTCCCGCGTTCGCCGCGTTGATTGGGCTAGATGCCACGCTTGTGCTCTGCACCATGGTAACGAGCACGGCGCTGCTGCCCTTTACGGCGCCCTTGTTCGCCCATGCCTTCATCGGACCTGCGCTTACACTCACCCCGTTGGCACTTGGCCTTAAGTTGTTTGCGATCCTCGCGGGTTCCGCTCTTGTCGGCTTCACCGTGCGCCGGATCGCTGGCCTCACCGCCATCGAGCGGCAGGAGGAAATGATCAACGGTTTCAACATTCTCGTCCTGTTCGTCTTCATAGTGCCCGTCATGGAAAGCGTCGCCCCTCGCTTTCTCGCCACGCCCATGATCACAATTGGCCTCGTCGCGCTTGCCTTCGTCGTGTTCTTCGCAGTGCTTTTCCTGACCACCCTCCTCTTCACATCCGCTGGCCGGGAGCGCGCCCTTACGCTCGGATTCATGGCCGCGCAACGCAATGTGGGGCTGATGCTGGCGGCGACCGGTGGGGCCTTGCCCGACCTCACTTGGCTGTATTTCGCCTTTTGCTACTTCCCTATCTATCTGTCGCCGCTGCTGCTCCAACCGCTGGTGCGCCGGATAATCGCCCAACAAATCCTACGCTCAAGGGAGAGAAGCTTCCCGTAACAGACGCTTGGAAAGAAGAAGTCGCCCCTACGGAACCGCGCCGCTGGGATGAAGTGATCCTGGAGAACCTGCGGATGCCCGGCCATGGCTGAGGATTTCGATTTCGGGGCCCTGCGCGCCTTCGCGGCGCGGGGGCGGATTCACTGGCACATGCACGATCGAGGCCTACCCGGTGCAGCGTCCGTACCCGGGCTGCCTGATTCTGCTGATCGGGGAGGAACCGCTGCACGTGGTGGCCGCCGCCGATCCGACCGCCGGCATATGCCACGTCATCACGGCGTACCGGCCCGGCATGGAGCATTTCGAACCGGATTTCAGGACCAGGAGGGGAGGGTCATGACCGGAAACCCCGGGGGCTGCCCGCTTTGCGGAGGTGGAAAGCAACCCGGCACCACGACTTTCGCCGTGGACCTGGGGTTCGGCGTGGTGGTTGTCAGGGGGGTTCCCGCCCTCGTCTGTTCCCAGTGCGGTGAAGCGTGGATCGAAGACCCTGTGGCGTCGAGGCTGGAGAGTCTTGTTGCGGAGGCGCGGCAGAAGCGGGCCGTGGTCGAGGTCAGGCAGTGGGACCAGGTGGCGGCTTGAGCGCTTGAAAGGCGGGGCGTAATCCCACCCCTTCGGGCGGACGGACCGGCGGCGG
>JACPCT010000311.1 GCA_016184445.1 Candidatus Tectimicrobiota bacterium
CCCTTGAGCAACCTTGACCTCAAGCTCCGGGAGCAGATGCGGGTCGAGCTCAAGCGCATCCAGCACGAGGTCGGCATCACCTCGGTCTACGTGACGCACGACCAGGCCGAGGCCCTCGTCATGAGCGACGAGATCATCGTCATGAGCAAGGGCATCATCCAGCAGACCGGCGGCCCGCACGCCATTTACGCCCGTCCGCTCAACCGCTTCGTCAGCAACTTCATCGGGGTGGCCAACCTGCTGGACGGCCGCATCGTCCGGGTCTTCGGCCCCGGGCGCGGCGAGATCGAGCTGGCCCAGGGACCCGACAAGGTGCGCCTCCCCTGCCTGCTCGCGGAGGGCGTCGGCGAGGGCTCGGAGGCCGTCCTCTCCGTCCGTCCCGAGAACGTCGACGCCCTCCGCGACCCCCAAGGCCTCGGCGCCGCTATCCGGGGGGAGGTCATCCAGACCATCTTCCTGGGCAACTGCCAGGACTGCCGGGTCCGGTGGGGGGATTTCGAATGGAAGGTCCTCGCGCACTCCCGGGAGCGGCTCCGCCCCGGCGACCGCGTCTACCTGCGCCTGGACCCGGACCACACACTGGCCGTCAGGCCCTGAGCGGGGACCGCCCATGTCCTTTGTGGAGCTCGACAGTCTCACCAAGCGCTTCGGCGAGGAAATCGCGGTCAACGGCATCGACCTGAGCGTCGAGCAGGGAGAGTTCGTCACCCTGCTCGGGCCCTCCGGCTGCGGGAAGACGACCACCCTGCGCTGCATCGCCGGCCTCGAAAAGGCCGACAGGGGCGAGATCCGGATCGAGGGCGAGGTCGTCGCCTCCGTGGACAAGGGCGTCTACCTCTCCCCCGAGCAGCGGAACCTGGGGATGGTCTTCCAAAGCTACGCCGTCTGGCCGCACATGACGGTCTTCGACAACGTGGCCTACGGCCTCCGGGTCCGGCGGCGGGGCCGGGCGGAGATCAGGGAGAAGACCACCAAGGCCCTGGAGCTGGTGGGCCTCGGCCACCTGGCCGAGCGCTACGCCACCAAGCTCTCGGGCGGCCAGCGCCAGCGGGTGGCCCTGGCCCGCGCCATCGTCTACAACCCCAGGGTGGTGCTGTTCGACGAACCCCTCAGCAACCTCGACGCCAAGCTGCGCGAGCAGATGCGGGTCGAGCTCGCCCGCCTCCAGCACGACGTGGGCATCACCTCCGTCTACGTCACCCACGACCAGTCCGAGGCCCTCGTCATGAGCGACCGCGTGGTGGTGATGAACAAGGGCGTCATCCAGCAGATTGGCGATCCCCAAGCCATCTACTCCCGGCCCGCCAACGCCTTCGTCGCCAACTTCATCGGCGTGGCGAACCTTATCGAGGGGAAGCTGCTGGGCCGGAGCGGGGACCTGGCCGACATCGAGGTCTCCCCGGGACACGGCCGCCCCCCCCTGCGCCTGAAGGCGGCCGGGGGCGAGGGGGCGTACGCCGGCGGCCGCGTCATCCTGAGCGTCCGCCCCGAGGACCTGAGCCTCCACGTCCACCTCCCCCACGACGCCCCCAACGCGATGGAGGGGCAGGTCATCGACACCGTCTACCTGGGCAGCTTCCTCGACTGCCAGGTCCGGGTCGGGCAGTACGAGGTCGGCATCCAGATCGACCACTACGAGCAGCTCGCGCCCGGCCAGAAGGTCTATCTCACCTTCCGGCCCGACCACGCCCTCTGCCTGACCGAATAAGATGACCGCCCGGGCCTCCTGCGCCTTCCTGGCCGGCGGGGACGTCGCGCTCAACCGCCGGGGGGGCGGGGGCGCCTTCGGCCGCCTGGCCCCCCTCTTCCGCCGGGCCGGCCTCGCCTTCGCCAACCTCGAGTGCCCCCTCTCGCGCCGCGGGCGCGGCGCCCCGGACAAGATCCTCCTGCGCGGCGCGCCCGAGATGGACGAGGCGCTCCTCGAGGCGGGCTTCGGCCTCCTCTCCTTCGCCAACAACCACGCCCTCGACTACGGCGAGGAGGCCTTCTTAGACACCCTCGCCCGCATGAAGGAGCGCGCCATCCCCCTCGCGGGGTGCGGCGCGAACCTGGCCCAGGCCCGGCGTCCCATCGTGGCCGAGCGCAAGGGGCTGCGCATCGGCTGCCTCGCCTACTGCTCCATCCTGCCCCGGGGGAGCGCCGCGGGGCCCGGGAGGCCGGGCGTGAATCCCCTCCGGGCCGTCACCGCCTACCGCCCCCGCATGGACCCCGCCGAGTACCCGGGCGCGCCCGCCGAGGTCCATACCTGGACGGTCCCCGAGGACCTCCAAGCGATGGCCAAGGCCGTCCGCGCCCTCAGGCGGCGCGTGGACGTCCTCGTCGTCAACCACCACTGGGGCACCAGCATGACCCACGAGGTGCGCGCCTTCCAGCGCGAGATCGCCCACGCGGCCGTGGAGGCCGGGGCCGACCTCGTCCTGGGGGGCCATCCCCACGTCCTCCAGGGGGTGGAGCTCTACAAGGGGACCCCCATCGTCTACAGCATGGGCAACCTCATCTTCGACTTCGACATCCCCTTCTTCACCGAGGCCACCCGCCAGACCTTCCTCTTCGGCTGCACCCTCTCTCGCCGGCGAGCCGCCGATCCCCACCTCATCCTCTGCCGCAGCGCGGTGCGGAACGCCCCCCGGCCCCTCTCCCCCGCCGGGGGCAAGGGGCGGGAGATTCTCCGCCTCATGGAGCGCCTGTGCGCCCCCCTCGGCACGCGGTTGAGGGTGACGGGCGGAAAGGTGAGGGTCCTCCCCGCCTGAGGCGGCCTCGACCCGGCGGCCCACCGCCCTAGCTCCCCCGCGGCGCGGCCAGCCCCAGCCCGGCCAGGATGAGCGCCTCCTCCTCGCGGCGGCGGCGCCGGACCCCCGCGAGGGCGTGGTCCTGCTGCATCCGGCCGATGCGGCGGGCCGCCTCGGCCCAGTCCCTCTCCTCCAGCGGGCCGCCCAGGACCTCCAGCCCCTCGTTCCCCGGTCCCCGGTTGTAGGCCAGGGAGAGGAGGGCCGTCTGCGCCTCGGGGAGCGCGCCCGGCGCGGCCAGGGCCGGGAACCTCCGGGAGACGGCCTCCCAGTATGGCCGGGCGGTGTGGGGCATGAGGCCGAGGGCCTGGGCCGCGCTGAGGCGGATGGCCCGCAGGGCCGGGTCCCCCTCAAGGGCGGCGCGGGCCTCCTCCCCCCGCTTGCCCAGCGCGCGGCGGGCGGCCTCGAACCCCTCCGGCGGGAGAAGCGGCCCGTAGAGGCGGCCGAAGAGGGCCGGCCCGGCGTGGCCGAGGTCGAACCCCGGGTCCAGCGTCACGCCCGAGCCGCCGCCGGGCCAGTAGGGGC
>JACPCT010000356.1 GCA_016184445.1 Candidatus Tectimicrobiota bacterium
CTTTCCCGGCATCCCGCTGGTCCTGCCCAACATGGTCCTGGGCAAATGACCCCACTCGGAAGGATAACCCCCATGAAACCGCTCCGGCAATTCCTCACGGCGGCGGCGGCCCTGGCCCTGCTCCTCGGCGCCCCCCTCCCGGCCCAGGCGGCCAAGTACGTCATGAAGTTCGCTCACAACAGCCCGCCCAAGCCGGAGCTCCTCTACCAGGGGACGGCGCTGGTCTTCAAGACCCTTCTCCAGATCTATTCGCGAGGGGAGGCGGACATCGAGACCTTCCCCTCCTCCCAACTGGGCGATGACGGCGTGGCCGCGAAGAAGGTCCAGCTCGGCTCCATCCACGTGCAGCTGGTCGCCTCGAACAACATCTCCACCTTCGATCGCCGCTACGACATCTACACCCTCCCCTTCCTCTTCGGCAGCTTCAAGGGGGCGGCCAAGGTCTTCAACGGCCCCGTGGGCGAGCGGATCGCCGAGAACTTCCGCCAGAAGTCCGGCGTCCGGGTGCTCGGCAACATCGCCACCGGCTTCCGCAACATCACGAACAGCAAGCACCCCATCCTCAAGCCTGCCGACCTCAAGGGCCTGCGCATCCGCATCGCCAAGAACCCCATCATGGTCGCAACCTACGAGGCAATGGGCGGGAGCACCATCGGGATGGCGCCCAGCGAGGCCTTTAGCGCCTTGAGCACCAAGACCGTCGATGGCCAGGACGGGGGCTCCGCCTGGGCCTGGGCCCAGAAGTTCTACGAAGTCCAGAAGTACCTCTCGATCACGCGCCACCAGCTCGTGGCGGGCTCCCTCATCATCAACGACAAGTACTTCAGCGGCCTCCCGAAGAACATCCAGGATGCCGTCCTAAAGGCGGCCCGGGAGAGCATCGACTGGGCCAACGCCTACGCCGAGGCGGAGGAGGAGAACATCGTCAAGGGCTTCGCCGCGAAGGGCCTCAAGGTGGATCGGCCCGACCTCAAACCTTTCCGCGAGGCGGTCAAGCCCGTCTACGCCAAGTTCGCCGGCCCGCTCGGCGGGATGGACCTCATCAACAAGATCCTGGACGCCCAGAAGTAGCCTCCGCCCGGGGGGCGGGGCGCCCCTTAGGCTCAAGGAGGTCGCCCGGCCGTACGTGCTCTGACGACAAGGGGCCATGGAGCACCGTGCGTGCATGAGGTGGAAGGTCATGCTTCAGAAAGGAATGACTCGGCGGGAAGTCTTGGGAGTGATCGGAGGCTCCGCTGTGGCGGCGGGGTGGCCCACGCTGTGGGCGACGGCCGACGCCGCGGCGAAGCCATCTCTGACCCTCGGGTACCAGGCGACCCTGTGGGGAGCCCCGGCCATCGTGGCCGACGAGGAGAAGCTCTTCGAGAGAGTCGGCGCCAAGGTAGAGGCCCGTAAGTTCCCCTCGGGGAAGCACATCCGCGACGCCATGGTGGTGGGACACGTCGCTGTGGGCTCCCTGGGGGGAACGCCGTTCATCGTCGGCGTGGCGAAGGGCGAGATGGCTGCCGTGGGCGCGGTCGCTTACGCAGGTCGAACGCTCATGGTGGTGACGGCCAAGGGAAGTGGGATCCAGAGCGTGGCGGACCTCGGGGGCAAGAGGGTGGCCTCACAACGGGGCTCCATCACCGACCACGTTTTCCAGACCAAGATCCTGCCCAAGTACGGGCTCAGGAAGAACGATGTGCGGATCGCCAAAGTGTCCTTTCAAGACCATGTGGCGGTGCTCGCGGGCGAGTCCGTGGAGGCATTCGCCGGCGTTGAGCCGTACCCGTCCATCGCGGAGCATGAGGATCCCTGCTTGCTCGAATTCCTTCATTACTTCCGTGCCTTTGACTCTTGATCCGAATCGAGACCAAGCCTCTCGGCAAGCGAGCGGTTGGCCGCTTTCCACTGCCCGAACCAGCGCTTCAATCCGAGGAAGTCAAGGTAGGGCAGCAAGACGGGAACCTGCACATCTCTCAGCGAACCCTGCTCGATGTCCTTGAGGCGGTACTGCGGCACGCGAATCGCCTTGGCAGCCTCCTTGATGGTGATGCCTTTGGACAGCCGCCGGGCCGCGCACTTCTGGGTTACGGACATGAAACGGATACTGTCCTCCATCGCTTCGCTGTGGCTTTTTTCAAACAGACTGGGAAAGCTCTCGTGGAGAAGCTTCTGGGTGCGCTCAGCCAAGTAGCGGATGTCCGCATCCGAGAGGATTTGGCCCACCTTGATTTTCTTGCCTCGCGCCATGGGTTCGGAATCCCGTGTGACTCAAATGAGGCTCTGGCTCCTCCCTTCCAACCTAGCGCTGAAACTCCTCAGCCAAGTGGGGAAAGTCCCGCTGGATGTCCTCGCGGTAGCCGTCCCACCAGCCGACTCCCCCTGGGGGCTCCTGATAGCTCTCGGGCATTTTCACGCCAGCCACGAGACCATATTTCTGGCAGGCGCTGCACCAGAGCCAGAACCTTATTTCCTCCATATCTCTGACACGGGTCTTCCTTGGGAGTCAATCCCAACTTTAGTTGCAATTGAGGCGGCGCCGCCCCGTGGCATGTCAGGAAGCAGCATATTATGCTGCTTCCTCTGAGGCCGCATGCTCCTTTCCGATTTCCAGTTCCCGCTGGAGCGCCTCGCGCAGCTTGGGCAGGTGGCGGTAGCCCTTGATGCGCCTGAGCCTCCCCTCGATGTCGAGGAGCGAGGCGGCGAGCCAGCGGTGCTTCTGGCGCGAGTTCCTCCAGGCGTCCACCTTCGCGCGGCGCTCCTCGACCCCCGAGAGGACCGGCTCGATGACGTTGGTGGTCTTCAAGCTCCTGCCCAGGAGGGCGAACACCCCCAGGCGGTGCAGCGTCAGCGTCTCCTCGAAGCCCTCCTCCAGGCTCCCCAGTGGCAGCGCTGGACGAGGGCCCGCCGGGCCCCCCGGTTGAAGGCGAGATCCACCGCCTTGCGCGGGCCCTTGCCCCCATCGGTCACCACGAGGATCCCCCTCGAGACGTCCAGGCCCCGCTCCAGGAGGCCCCTCAGGAAGGGGGCCAGCACCTGGGAGTTCTCGGTGTCCGGCTGGACGAAGCCCAGAAGGCGCTTCTGGCCCCCCAGCGTCACCCCCAGGGCGATCACCATCCCGTCCTCGGCGAAGCTCTTCCCGTCGAGGAAGAGCACCACGAAGTCCTCCCCCGAGAGGCCGCGCTCCTGGAACTCCCTGAGCGAAGCCTGGCTCGCCTCGACGAAGGCCCGCGAGACCGAGGACTTCCCAAGCCCCAGCGCCCCCGGGACCGCCAGCGCCGCCCGCTCGTAGTTGCGGCAGCTGAGCCCGTAGAGCACCCCCCCGAGCAGCCGCTCGTCCACGGCCCCATCCCGCTCGCGAAGCGCCCGGTAGCTCCGCAGGGGGACCTCGCCCGCCTCCCCCCGCACCCGGGGAACCCGCACCGGCACCCACTGGCCCGCCAGGCGCACCGAGCCCCGGTTCGTCCCGTGACGGCGCAGGCCGCGGGCCTTCCTCGCGTGGCGGGCCCCCGTCAGCTCCTCCAGCTCCGCCTGGAGCATCTCACACGCCCCGATCAGCCCCAGCGGGATGAGCGCCCGGATGAGCTCCGCCCGCGCGTTCAACTCCAGCCCCTCGGCCTCCTCCCGGCTCACCACCCAGGGCCCGCCCATCCGGCGGCCCTTCCTCCGTCCCCGCGCTGCCTGTAGAATGCTCTCCATCCGTGGTTCCTCCCTTGTGGGCGGATGGCGTCTGGCGACTCCATGCAACCACAGGGGACGGAACCACCTCAAATCGCAACTAAGAATGGGACAGACTCATCCCTGATCGCGGTTTTGTAATTCCCTGTTAAGTCTTCAAGAATTCCCTGTTCCGTTTTCCAGCCCTATCGGTGAATTCCCCTTGAATTCGCTGGGGTTTTCGCCGATTTGAGGCCCGCCAAGTGGCCCGAAATCGTGAAAATTCCCTGTATTTTCCCTGTTAAATAGGAAATTCGGCGGAGAAGAGTTCGCAGTGGACTGCGCCCACCACCAAGTAAGTCACCCCAGGCGGTCGCCCAGCCTCGTCGGCTGGGCGTTTTTTTGTCTGGGTCTTGACCGCGATTGAAGCCCGCTAGCGCCCCCGGTCGTAGTCCTCCCAGGTGACGGGGGAGACCTCCTGGGCCTCGACCCGCCAGGCGACGGAGCCCTCGCAGGCCGGGCAGAGGGTGATGAAGCGGGCCTCAATGTCTTCCTCCCCCTCGTCGCGAAAGACCTTAAGGCACTTGCGGCAGTGCACCCGGCCGCAGGCCGTGCAGGCGTTGGGCCGCGCGATGCGGAAGCGCAGGCCGCAGGCCGGGCACTCGGACGTCTCCAGGTTCTTCCCTTGCTCTTTTCTCACTTGAGGACCTCGAACTCGAAGTGCATGTCGTTGGCGGGGAACATCCAGCAGAAGTGCTTCTCGTAGACCCGGGGCGAGAAGAGGCAGATGAGGCGGGGGACGAGGGAGATGAGGGAGCGGCCGAAGACGAAGCGGAAGGCCCGCTGGCGGAAGAGGGCCTTGGTGTAGGCGCCGCCCCGGGTGGGGTGGTCGGTGAAGCTGATGAAGGAGCGGCTGGTCGGGTGGAGGTGATGGACCGGGTCGCTCCAGGAGTAGATGCTCGAGACGTGGGCGACGGTGAGGACGAACCTAGCCCCCGGCTTCGCCACCCGGTGGATCTCCTCCATGACGGAGACGATGTGGCGGAAGTGGTCCACCACCTGGAGGGCGTGGACCTCGTCGAAGACGCCGTCCCGGAAGGGGAAGTGGCGGGTCCTCGCCCCGTCCACGTCCAGGTCGGCGCGGACGTGGGGCTTCGTCTGGGGGCGGATGTCCACCCGCACCGCGCCGGGGAGTTGCCTCCAGCCTGACCCCACGTCCAGAATCCGAGGCACCCCTCACCTCGCAGGAAAAGTCATCGGCGCGTCCACCCTGGGCATTCTAGCATCCCCGATCGGCGGTCAGGCGAGCTCGTGCGCCTCGCCGTAGGCTGGGACGGCGGCGGGCCAGCCGAAGCGCTCCCGGATCGCCCCCCCGAGGGCGCGCGAGGCACTCTCTTCCCCATGGGTGAGGAAGACTTGGCGGGGGGCGGGGCGGCGGCCTTCCAGCCAGCGCAGGAGGTCCTCCTGGTCCCCGTGGGCGCTGATGCCGTGGATTTGGCGGACCTCCGCCCGCACCGGCCGGGAGGCGCCGTGGATGCGCACCTCTGGGTTCCGGTCCAGGATCTGGCGGCCAAGGGTGCCCTCGCCCTGGTAGCCCACGAAGAGGACGGTGGACTCGGGCCGGCTGATGTTGGCCTTCAGGTGGTGCTTGATGCGGCCCCCTGTGCACATGCCCGAGGGGGACATGATGATGCCGGGGCCCTTGAACTCGTTCAGCTTCTTGGACTCCTCCGCGTCGCGGATGAACCTGAGCCCGGGGAACTGGAAGAGCCCGGCGCCGCCCTCGATCTCGCAGCGGATGTCCTCTTTCAGGTAGCGGCAGTGCGTCCGGAAGACCTGGGTGACGTCGGTGGCCATCGGGCTGTCCACGAAAACGGGGACTTTGGGGATGCGGTCTTCTGCCAGTAGGCCGCCGAGGCAGTAGACGAGCTCCTGGGCCCGCTCCATGGCGAAGGTGGGGATGATGAGGTTCCCGCCGCGCCGGGCGGCCGCCTGGACGGCCTCGGCGACCTGGTCGCGCACGGGGGCCGTCTGGTGGTGGTTCCGGCCCCCGTAGGTGGACTCGATGATCACGTAGTCCGCCCCCGCCTCCATCTCCTCGGGAGAGGGGATGATGGGGGACTCCCATTGGCCCAGGTCCCCCGAGAAGAGGACGCGGCGGGCGCGGCCCCCCTCCTCGGCCTCGACCAGTACAGAGGCGGAGCCCAGGATGTGCCCCGCCCTCCGGAAGGTGACGGCGGCCTTCCCTCCCAAGTCGACCCGCTCGCCGAATTCCACTCC
>JACPCT010000357.1 GCA_016184445.1 Candidatus Tectimicrobiota bacterium
GAGACCGGCTCGGCGAGGACCACGAGCTTCGGGCTGACGGCCAGCGAAGCGGGTTCACGAATCCCATACACCACGGCGGGGACCTGCCCATCCCGGCGGAGCCGGCGCGCGGCGCCCTTGCCCTTTCCCGTTCGGCGCTCCACTTCCAGGTTCAGGATGTCCATCTCTGCCTCGCTCCAGCGGTTGGCCCCTCTTGCGGGCCCCTCAAACGAAAAGGCTGCTCACCGAAGCGCCCTCGTGGATGCGGCGGATCGCCTCGGCCAGCAAATGGCCCACGCTCAGCACCGAAATCTTGTCGGAGCGGGCCCCGTTCTCAGACAGCGGTATGGTGTCGGTGACCGCGAGTTCCGCGAGCGGGGAAGCGTTGATCCGCTGGATCGCGGGCCCGGAGAGAACCGCATGCGTGCAGCTCGCGAACACCCGCCGGGCGCCCGCGTCCATGAGCGCCTGGGCCCCCTGGGCCAGGGTGCCCGCCGTGTCCACAATGTCGTCCACCACGAGCACGTCGCGGTCCTTCACGTTCCCGATGATCCGGACCACCTCGGCCACGTTGGCCCGCTCACGGCGCTTGTCGATGATGCCGAGCCCCGCGTCCAGGCGCTTGGCGTAGGCGCGGGCCCGCTCCACCCCTCCGGCGTCCGGGGAGACCACCACGAGATCCTCGATCTCCTTCTTGAGGCGGAAATAATCGATCATGATGGGTGCCGCATAAAGGTGGTCCACCGGAATGTCGAAAAACCCTTGAATTTGGCCCGCATGGAGGTCCATCGCGATCACCCTGTCCGCCCCCGCCGCGGCGAGCAGGTTCGCCACCAGCTTGGCCGTGATGGGGACGCGGGGCTGGACCTTGCGGTCCTGGCGGGCATAGCCGTAGTAGGGGATGACCGCCGTGATCCGCTCGGCCGATGAACGCCGGAAGGCGTCCATCATGATAAGCATCTCCATCAGGTTCGCGTTCCCCGGATGGCAGATGCTCTGCACCGCGAAGACGTCCGCACCCCGGATGTTCTCCTCTATCCGGACGAACGTCTCCCCGTCGCTGAAATCCTCGATCTCGATCATTCCGGGCTGAACGCCGAGCGCCTTCACGATCTCGGCGAACAGCCCCGGGTTCGAGCGGCCCCCGAACACCTTTAGTTCGTATTCCCTCACCCCGGTGCACCCCCCGGAAGAGCCGAAGTCAAAGAGCGGTTCTAAGTACTCAAATTTCCCAATGGGGTCAAGTCGCCCTTGCCCAATTCTTCGCTTGGCGGGGCAAAAACGGATTTTCGCTTTAAATTCGCATATACGGCACCCAGCTCCCCAATTTCCACCATACCGAATCCGGGAGACCGGGAAAAAACCCGCTCACCCGCCCGCTGGCTTCTCCCCCCCTGGGCCCATGAAAGACGGCGCAAATGGCGACGATGCCAAAGGCCGCACCAGCCAGCGCTCCCAGTCCCGGCCCAGGCGGAAGCGGGCGAGGGCGTCGAGCGCGCGCTCCCGGCTGAAGAACAGGCCCCAGAGCGAAGGCCCGCTCCCGCTCATCAGCGCCCGGGAGGCTCCCAGGCGGAGCAAGCGGTCCCGGGCCGCCCGCAGGTCGGGGTGACGCTTGAAGACTACATCTTCCAGGTCGTTCCGGTAACTGGGGGTCCGCCCTTCCGAGGCGGCGGAAACCACCTCACCGCGAAGCCGCTTCTCCCGCATCCAGCCGTAGACGGCGGCGGTGGCGAGGGAATAGCGGGGCTTGACCAGGATGAACCATCCCCGGCGCAGGGGAGCCCGGCGGGACGCCTTCTCCCCCCGCCCCCTGCAGACCGACGCGGGCCCCGCCAGGAACGAGGGGACGTCCGAGCCGAGGGAGGCCCCGATGCGGCGGAGGGCTTGGACCGGCAGCCCGAGCCCCCACAGCCGGTTCAGGCCCCAGAGGGCGGCCGCGGCGTTGCCGCTCCCCCCGCCCAGGCCGGCGCCTGCCGGAATATGCTTGTCCAGATGGATCCGGGCGCCCAGGGACCGCTCTCCCGCCTCCACCTTGAGGGCCACCGCCGCGCGGTGGACCAGATTCTCCCTCCCCCCGGGCACCTCCCGGCCGTCCACGCTCAAGCGGATGGCCCCGCGCCTCTCCTCCATCCAGATGCGATCGAAGAGGGACACCTGCTGAATCCAGGTAACCACTTCGTGATAGCCGTCGGGGCGAAGGCCGAGCACGCGCAAGCCCAGGTTCACCTTCGCGGGGCTTGCCAGCCAAAGCCGCGCCGGCGCCCGCTTCTTCACCGGAAAGACTCCCCCTCGATGGGAAGCACCTGCATGCCAGGCGGGACGGGGAGGTCGAACACGCTGTCGGGGAAATCCGCCGGCGGGGACGCGGGAGGGGAAGAAACCTCCAGCCGCAGCCGACTGGCGCGGCCCGGGCCGGCCACCTCCATCCATTCGGGAACGCGCGCGCCGCTCCAGTCGCGGAATGGCCCGAAGCGGACCTCCATCTCCGCGCCGGGCTCGCCCAGCCGGGCGGCCCGCGGGGACCAGCCATCCGGGTCCAGCCACACCACCTGCCGGCGATCCAGGGCGTCTCCAGGGGGGAGCTCCAGGCGGAGGCCGCCAGCCTCGGCATCCCACGCGAGGCGCACCTGCCCCGCGTCCATCCCCTCGGCGATCGGCAGCGCCCCCTGGAGCAAGCGGACGAAGAGCGCGCTCCCGATCGGCACCCCGAACAGGCGGGCCATGGACTGAGCGTCGGCCGCCCCCTCGAAGAACCTCGCCCGGCCGGGGAGATAGGCCCGCAGGGACGCCCCCCGCGCCACCACGACGAACAACGGGACGCCCAAGGGAGACAAGGGCTCCAGCCGCAAGTTGGAGGGCTCCCGCCAGAGGAGCACCGCCTCGCCCGCATACGTTCCGCTCAGGCCCAGCTCCCGGGCGAGGATTCCCGCCGGCGCCCCATTCAATGCAAACTGGATCTGAAAGGAAGCCAGCGTCCGCAGGGAGCGCAGGTGCGGCCGGCCGCGGAGGCGGGCCAGGACCTCGGCGGGGGTGGGGAGGGAGGCAGGCGGAGCGACCTCCCGCGCGGCGCACCCGGCCGCCAGCGCCCACACCAGCACACCGCCGAGGAGGAGCCGCTTCACGCGCAAGGGTCCAATGGCACGCTACTGGGCTTTGCGCCCCGCCCCCTCGTGGCGGCGGATCTTCTCAATCACCTGCTCGTTCTTCGGGTCCGCCTTGATGGACCTCCGCCACGCGTCGAGCGCCCGGGGGACGTCGCCCAAGGAGAGGTGGATGTCGCCCAGATGGTCTCGCGGAAGCGGCCCTGCCGGTAGTAGATCCAGCCCAGGCTGTCCAGGAAGGCCGGGTTCGTCGGCTCGATGGCGAGCGCCCGGTTGAGGAGCTGCTCCGCCTCGGAGATGTTCTTGTTGATCTCAGAGAACATGTAGCCCAGCAGGTTCAGGGCGTTGGCGTGCTCGGGGTTCATGCGGATGATCTCGCGCGTCGCGGCCTCCACGTCGTCCCACCGCTTGAGCTCGTAGAAGGCCGAGGCCAGGTTGAAGCGGTAGAGCGTGGACTTCTGGTCAAGCTCGACCGCGGCCTGGAAGAAGGGCACCGACTCGGCGTACTTCTTCTGCCGCATCAGGATCCCGCCCCGCGCAAAGGGAACACGGGCATCCTTGGGGTGACTCTTGGCGGCCTCGTCCAGGGCGGCGAAGGCCTTCTCCCAGGAGTTGCCCTTGGCGTAGAGGCGGGCGAGCTGGAGGCGCCCCTCCACGGTCGAGGGAACCAGCGAGATCAGCTCGTGGAGCTCCTTCTCGGCCTGGGCATGCTGCTCGAGCTCCTCGTAGATGGCCGCGACGAAGCGGCGGACGGCCTCGTCCTTCGTGTTGCGCGCCAAGACGAAGCGGAACTCGCGCAGCGCCTCCTGGAAATTGCGCCGCTCGAAATGCAAGAAGCCCAGGGTCCGGTGGACGTCCAGATTGCCCGGCTCCTCCTGGCGGAGCCGCTCGTACTCCTTGAGGGCGCCTTCGAGGTTCTCCTTGCGGATGTAGACCTGTCCCAGCCGGGCGCGCGCCTGCCGGTTGTCCGGCTCATAGGAGAGTATCTTCTTGTAGATCTCCTCGGCCTTGCTGAAGTTGCCCCGGGACTCGTGCAGGCTGCCCAGCATCAGCAAGCCGCGGGTGAACTGCGGCTGCTGGCTGGTGAGGAAGTTGAGCTCCCGTTCGGCCTCGTCGAATTTGCGCAGGCGGATATACCCCTGGGCAAGGTAGAAGCGGGCCAGCACATCCCCATTCTGGGCCTTCGCCAGCTTTTGCAGGATGTCCACCGCCTCCTGGTTCCGTCCCAGCTCCAGGTAGGAGGTCCCCAGGAGGAGCCGCACCTCGGTCTCCTCGGGCTTGAGCTTGAGCAGCTTCTCGTAGACCGCGACGGCCTCGGTCAGCTTGCCCCGAGACGTGTAAATGCCGCCGAGGATGAGATAGGCCTGGGTCTCCTTCCCGTTCAGCGAGACCGCCCGGCGCGCGAGCTCCTCGGCGCGGTTCATGTTCCCCTGCCGCACCAGGAGCGACGCCAGGCGGGTCAGCAGGAAGGAGGACTTGGGGTCTTGCTGGACCGCCTGGGACAGCTTGTCCCGGGCGTCGTCCAGACGGCTGTTCAACTCGTCCCGGTAGCCCAGGATGAAATGGTAATAAGACTCCGCTGTCCCCGCCGGCAGGCTGGCCGGCTCGGCCGCGCCGATCTCGACCTGGCCTTCCACGGCGGCGCATCCCGCTCCCAGCCCGGCAAGCAGGCAAGCCGCCGCCAGCCGGAGCGTCCGCATCCTCATTCCTCTTTCCCCCCATCCACGGTCCGAGAGGGCCGCGTCAGCGCATCGCTGCGCCGGCGCGCCCGGTAAAGTAGGCGCTCGGCGCCCTCCCGCAGCTCAGGATCGCCGAGGCCCTCAAGCGCGGCCTCAATCGCAGGCTCATCCTCCGCGGAGATGCGGGCGGGGGAAGGAGCGGGCGGACCTCCGCTGGGCCCTCCGGCGTCCGGCGCCCATTCCCCCAGCCTGAACGTCAGGCCCGTGAACTCCTCCGTCCCCAGCGCCTCCTTGAGACGGTTCAGGAGCCACCCGGGCGAGGGCCCCTCCCACCGCCGCCTCCCACACCCGGAACACGCGGTGGCGGAAAAGCCTCCGGCCCCAGGGCTCCTTCTTCCGCAGATCCCCCAGGAGGCGGGCGAAGTCGGCCATCTCGGGCCAGCCGCGGGAACCCATTAGCCCCTCTCAGGCACGAAGGCCGCCGGGCGGCGCGCCTCCCCTTCCCCGAGGAGGCCCGCGATGGCGGCCATGGCCTTCTCCACAATCCGC